>NZ_JBSGFD010000226.1:0-12464 GCF_053603215.1 Kitasatospora sp. NPDC004240
GCGTGGTCGAGGCGCTGGCGGCGGACCTTGCGGTGCAGGTCGCCGACGCGCTGAACGGCGCGTCGGTGGTTGCCGGTGCGCTTGTCCCGCCGCACGCGAGGGAACCGGGACAGGGCCTGCTGCGCGACTTCGAGCTTCGCAGCGGCCTTCCGGCCGTGGCGGGGGTTGGGCACGAACCCGCCGTTGGAGTCGGCGAGGAAGTGGGCTATGCCCATGTCGACACCGACCACGGACCCGGTCGCGGGCAGCGGCTCGGGCTGCGCCTGTTCGGAGGTGAGGATGACGTACCAGCGCTTGCCCTCGCGCTTGACGCTGACGGTCTTGACCTTGCCGACCACCGGGCGGTGCCGGTTGACCTTGACGTGCCCGACACCCTGGAACCGGACGCGGGTCACCGGGTCGTGCGGGGTGGCATCCCAGCGGCAGCCGTCGCCGTCCTTGGGGAAGTCCACCGTGTGGAACCAGTTCACCCCCCGAAACCGGGGGTAGCCGGGCGTCTCACCGGACTTGACCCGGCGGAAGAACGCCGCGAACGCCTTGTCCAGACGGCGAAGCGTCGCCTGCTGCGAGGAGAACGACCAACGGCCCTGACGCTCCGGGTCGAACGCCCTGATCTCCTTCAGCTGAGCGGACTGCGTCCCGTACTTGACGCTCGTCTTCGAGATGTGACGGTAGGCGTCGCGGCGCTCCTGCAACGCGCCGTTGTAGAGCGAGCAGTGGTCCTTGAGCATGTCGGACAACGCCTGCTGCTGGCCCACGGTGGGCCGCATGAGGAACTTGTACGCACGAATCATCCGGCCCACCCCCCCCTCGGTCGATATGTTCAAGCTAGTACACGCCACTGACAATGCAGTGACCTGCGCCGCTTCGCGGCTCCGGGCCAAGGATGCACTCCCTCCCCGGCTAAAGCCGGGGATACCCTGCAAGATCAGGGATGGACGGAGATGTTCGGGTCGGCGGGAATCGCCGGGTCCGCCGCCTCCCTGCCCTCAAGCCACGTCCCGTAGAGCCTGCGCCGGCCGGTCACCGCAGGTCGGGGCCGCCTCGGCACCGGCACCGGGCGGCCCGAGGGGGTGTTCAGACGTCGTCGGGATGGCGGGTGATCCGCACGGTGGCGATCACACCCAGGACGACGACCGCGACGGCGAGGGCCAGCAGGACGGACAGCGCAACGGCGACGAGGGTCAGGGGTCGCACGGCTCGGCCTTCCTCTCCTGGTCGAGCAGCAGGTTCAGCAGGTTGAGAACGGTGCTCGCCGGCGCATTGCCCAGCCGGACGAGCACCCGGCCGTCCACCACGCCGTCGGTGGTGGCCGACGGGAGGAGGATGCCGAACTTTCGACCGCGCTCCCGCAGTTCGGCGATGAGCGAATCGATCTGCGGCTCGGTGCAGCCCCGCATCCGGGGGTCGTCCGGGGCGATCGGCCGCCTCGCGGCGCTCATGCGGCCGCGTCCAGCTCGAACCAGACCGACTTCCCGCTCTTGCGCGGTTCGGCCCCGAAGCGGTGCGTGAGCGAGCGCACCAGGTGCAGCCCCCGGCCGGAGAGCTCGTACGGGTCACAGGAGCACCGCTGCTCCGGCAGCGCGGGGCTGTCGTCCGAGACGGACACGCGGAGCATCCCGTCGAGGAGCACCACGACGACGAGCGGCGCCTGACTGCCGCCGTGCTTCCAGGCGTTGACGAACAGCTCGTGCAACGCGAGCTCGGCGTCACGGATGAGGTCGTCCGCCCACCCGGCGCGCGCCAGGGCTTCGCGCAACTCCGCGCGCGCGGCCGACCAGTCGGGAGGGAGTCCGAGAGAGAACACGAAGAGACCTCCGTTGAGGATGCAAGAACGCCGCCATGGGTCGATCAGCAAGCAGCCAAGATCGACGCACGATCACCCAGTGCAAGCGGCTCGTGACGCTCAGCATGACACTCGCGAATGGGGCATCGCAATCCGATCCCTCGAATCTGCAATTATTCATATCGAACCTGAATTCGGCTCCACCCACTGGTAGTTATCGGTAGCGAGCGCACCCGCCGCACAGGCAGACTGATGCGGCGACAGGTAAGAAGGGGCAGTACATGGCGGTCTCAACCGTTCGGCGCCGTCGGCTCGGCGACGAGCTGCGGAAGCTGCGCGAGCAGAAGAAGATCAGCGCAGAGGTGGCAGCCGAGGCGACTGGCATGAGTCAGCCCAAGCTCAACCGCATCGAGAATGCGCGGACGGCCGCCAAGATCGAGGACGTGCACAAGCTGCTCGACTTCTACGGCTGCGACGACGAGGAGTTCCGCGCCGGCCTGATCGCCATCACCAAGGACGGCAGCAAGCGCGGCTGGTGGCTGAGCTACCGCGATGTCATCAACGTGACCGCCAACGACCTGATCACCTTGGAGACGGACGCCTCGACCTTCAAGACCTACGAACCGGCCTTCGTCCCCGGACTGTTCCAGACCCCGGAGTACGCCCGCATCGTCATCGAGCGACTTCGGTCGCGCATGGGTGGCACGGTGGACGACCTGGTCCAAGTGCGCATGGCACGTCAGTCCATCCTCACCCGGCCCAAGCCCGTCGAGGTATGGGCCGTCATCCACGAAGCGGCCTTGCGCTCGAACGCGAATCGCCCGGACATCATGGCGCCGCAGCTCGACAAGCTCCTCACGCTCAGCCGGCTGAGCAACATCAACATCCAGGTCATGCCGACCGGCGCGGCCATTCACCCCGGCATGGGCGGAGCCTTCGCCCTCCTCGGATTCCCGCAACGTCGTGACCTCGATGTCGTCTTCGTCGAAGGTCTGATGAACACGCTCTGGGTCGACAACCCCGCAGACGTGGAGCGCTACCGAGAGAAGTTCACGGAGATCACGGCCGAGGCCCTGACGATCGATTCATCGCTCGACTTCATCACCACAGAAAGGGACAGGATCAAGTGAGCCATCACCCCGAAGCGTTGTCCGTCAAGCTCGCTTACCACAAGTCGAGTTACAGCGGAGGGGACGAGAACTGCGTTGAGATCTCGGCGGTTCCTCACAACCCCCTCGCCTACATCCGCGACTCCAAGGACCCCGACGGCCCCGCGCTCGCCTTCACCACCGCCGCCCACACCGCGTTCATCACCGCCGTCGCCCAGGGCGAGTTCGACTTCGGGCTCCTGGAAGGCTCCGCGTAGGAAGTCGGACCCGCCGACTTCCTACGCGGCAGGTGGGCTCAGAGGCGCGGGCCCCAGAGCGCCGTGAGGCGGGCGGAGCCCGGTCCGAGGTCGCGCCAGGGGCCGGTGAAGGTGAGATCGGCGATGGCCGCCGTGGGGAAGCCGCTGTCGTCCAGGCGGGCCAGCAGGTCGCCCTCCCCCTCGCCCGGCAGGGCTGCCGCCAGCTCCTGCATGCTCGGGTTGTGGCCGACCAGCACCAGGGCGGAGACCTCCTCGGGGACCTCCCTGAGCAGGGCGATCAGCTCGCCGGCCGAGGCGTCGTACACCCGACCCTCGAACACCGTACGCGGTGGCACGGGCAGTTCGGCCGACGCGAGCTCCCAGGTCTCCCGGCAGCGCAGCGCCGTCGAGCACAGCACGAGGTCGAGGCCGACACCCGAATCGGCCAGCCACCGTCCGGCCCTCGGCGCGTCCCCGCGCCCGCGCTCGGCGAGGGGGCGTTCATGATCCTCGACGCCCTCCGGCCGGGAGGACTTCGCGTGCCGGAGGAAAACGATCCTGCGGGTCTGTTCAGCGCTCATCCCCGCAGCCTCACACACCCGTAGGACGTCGCCCAGGCGGCTCACCGCGACGCCGGGCCTCGCGCCGCCCGATCACCGCCTTCGCCGGGACGAGCACCAGCCAGCTCCAGATCGCCGCGGTCGGTGAGACGGCGTACGCGATCGACACCGAGACCCCGAACACCACCACGGTCGCCAGCAGGTCCGCCGCGATGCCCGGCCCGGCACCGGGCACCCGGCGGCGGATCGTCAGCAGCAGGGCCAGCTGGAGCAGGTCGACCAGCACGACGGTGGCGGCGTACAGGGCGACGGCCAGGGGCTGCGAGGCGTACTCGGAGAGCATCGTCGTCGGGAAGGGGACGAGCGCGATCGCCCCCAACCCGGCCAGCGCGACGCGCAGCACCAGCCCGTCGACCTCCTCGGCCCATCGGAGGATCCGGCGCTGATCGCGCCAGAACCCGCCGAGGATCGCGAAGCTCAGCGCGTACGCGCCCAGGTCCGGCAGCCACTGGCCCACCTCGTCGCGGAACGCCTCGGGGCTCAGCCCTGGCGGCACCCGCAGGTCGAGGACGAGCAGGGTCATCGCGATGGCGAAGATCCCGTCGGACAGGGCGATCAACCGCTCGGGGCTCCGCCCGTCGGCCACTGCGGCACGGCTCACCCGCCCCAGCCTGGCCGGGGCGGGCCGCTCGGCCGGCCCATTACGCCGTCGGCGGGCGCGTCAGCCCTGCGGCTTCGCGGTCCGCAGCACCGCCGTCAGTGCCTCGCTCACTGCGGCCTTCGTCCCGGCGTTCCGGGCGATCACCGTGAGGTTCCCCGCCGGCGGGGTGTCACCGACCACGATGAACCGCACACCCGGGTGGACCGGCGCGATCTGCGCGAGCGCCTCCGTCTCCACCTTGCTCGCCCCGAGCACCACGTCACACTTGCGCGTGATCAGCGTGTTGGCGTACGGCACGGCGTTGCCCACCGTCCGGTCCCCGATCACCGGCAGGCTCGACACCTTCGCCTTCGTGGCGGCCGAACTGTCCTGCATCGCCGCCCACACCTCGGCCGCCTCCACACCGCCCACCCCGAACGGGTCGGTGAGCAGACAGGCCTGCGTCGCCGTGTACTCCCGGGCTCGCGCGGGCGGCGCCTCGTCCTCGTCCTGCCCGAACAGCAGCACACCCCCGACGACACCGACCGTCAGCACACCGGCCGCCACTGCGGCGACCACGCGAGGCTTCATCCAGGTTCTACCGGGGTTTCCGCGTGTCCCGATTCCCACCTGAGAATGATCCTGTCTCCGTCATCATCCTCGGCGCTGACACCAGCTCAGCGCCGTACTCGTCACGCTCTCGGCCAGGCCGCACCCTGAGGCACGATCCGGGGCGTGCGCCCGTCAAGATCCCGGCCGGGGATTCATGAGCACAACGGCCGCTCCGTCGACACCCAGCGGTTGGCGCCCCTTCGTCGGCATCCTGACCGACGATCAGTGTCCGATGAAGCCCGCGAGCCCTTCCTGCCAACGGCGTTCGAAGAATTCCGCAGATGTCTCCTCGACGTGCAGATCGCCGGCGCCTTCGAGTTCCGTCCACGACGGAACGCGCTCCGAACCGAGCTCCACTCCACCCCGTACCCGGTGCTCCCGGTCAACGGCGACGAGTCGGCCGTCCATGTACTGAGCCACCTTGCGCGACTCGTACCCGTCCGCCCCGATCTCCGTGACGAACTCGAACGGTTCGTCACCGTCCGCCGAAAGGTCGATGGAGATCAGATACCACGGCCTGGGCACCTCCGCGGACCCCCGCCGGAGTCGGGCGGCCAGCGTCTGCTGCGGGTGAAACGCCCGATGGCGTACACAGTTCTCCACCGATGACTCACACACGGGCCAGGTACATTCCGGACCACAAGGCCCGGAAGGACGCCATCCGAGCGCCGTCGACACCTTCGACAGCTCGGCCCTCAGCGCGGCGTCGCCCAGAGCCAGCTGATCGGCACGCCGGATGACCGCCATCGGATCGTGGCCCCGCAAAGCCAGAGCATGCTCATCCGCCCGCTGAGCGCTGCGCTCACGCTCAACAAGGTCAGCGATGACCGGAGACGCCGGCACGGGCAACTGGTCGCCCATCAGGCGGGTCAATGCGCCCCACACCCCGACCGCACGCTCCGAGATCCGCACTTCCGCCGACGTCGGGTGGGCCTGCCCGGCGCCGGCTGCGATCAAGGCGATGCCGGCGATGCTCCGCTCGAAGAAGGCCGGACGGTCGAAGTCCTGCGACGGACCGCCTGCCTCACAGAACTCGTCAAGACTGATCAGAACACTGTCCGCGATCTCGCCGGATCCCAAGCAGCCACGGATGACGTCGTCGACCGGCTGCCGCACCGGCGACCCGAGCACGTCCAGCAGCGGCAACAGGCGCATCAGGCACAAAGCGCCGCTGATCACAGTAGGTTCTCGCATTCCGTCGGTCCTCACAGTCCTCCAGAGCAGCGCGACGGGTTGACTGCGGCTCGATACTGGGAGCAACCGGGAGAAGCGTGGGTCTCACCGATTTTGGAAAGCATCCGAAGACCCCTTCCGAGCAGCCCCCCGTAGCAATTGTTCGAGGTGCAGAACCTTCCGCTGGAAGTGATTCCCATCATCTCGTACTTGCCACCCGCACTGTTCAGCACGTCAAGCTGACGATACAGACTCCACTCGGCATGTCCGGTGGTGGGGACAATGGTGTGACCGGAAAGCTGATTCGCCACCGCCGTCGACATCGGATCCGGCGATGTCAGCGCCGCCCAGTCCTCGATCTTCTTCGTCGTGCCATTCCACACCTTGGCGAGCGCGAGCGCGGAGTTCGCCTTGTTTTCCACCTGCTGGAACGTCTTCGCCGTCTGGATGTACATCCGCGCCATGTCCGCGCGGTCGATGGTGCAGTTGTGGACGAGGACGGGCGTGGCCCCTGCCTCCACGTCATAGGTGTGGAGGCCGTCGACCGTGAGGTCGAAGGTCGTGGTGCCGGCCTGGTAGAGGCGGACCGAGTTGACGGTGGCGGTGCCGGTGGGGGTCTGGAGCTTGTCGCCGACCTTGAGGTCCTTGGCGGCGACGAAGGCGTTCTGGGTGAGGTCGTAGAAGGGGTGGTTGTAGGTGGTGGTCAGGGGGGCGGCGGACGTGGTGACCGTGGCGGCGCTTGCCTCGGGGGTGATGCCCGGGGTGGCCGAGAGGGTGGTGAAGGCGGCGGTCACGGCGGCGAGGCCGAGGGCCACGCGGGTCCAGAAGCCGCTGGACTTCTCCGGCGAGCTCGCCGGGGCGGGCGCGTCGGGGGTGACCGTCAGGTCGACGTAGTCGCGGTCCGTCGTGGTGACGATGACCTTGTCGACCTTGTGGGTCTCCGTACCGCTCCGTCCGGGGACGGAGTTGGTGACGAGGTCGCCTTCCTTGATCTCCGAAATCGGCTTCGTGCCGCCGTCGCCCATCAGGACGGGGGTATTGCCCGTGAAGCTGTGCGTCTCGCAACCGGCACCGGAGCTGCCGCCGTCAGGCTCGTCACCCGCGCGGTGCTTGCCGCTGCCGGCGCCGAAGCGGTCCTTCACGGCGCGGCCGCCCGCACCTGCGGCGCCGCCCGCGGCGCCGCCCACGGTGGCCGCCCCTGCGCCCGACCAACTGCAGCCGGCCTGCGAGGACTCGACCTCTACGGCTGCGACGACGAGAAGTTCCGCGCCGGCCTGATCGCCATCACCAAGGACGGCAGCAAGCGCGGCTGGTGGCTGAGCTACCGCGATGTCATCACCGCATCAGCCACGGACCTGATCGCGCTGGAGACCGACGCCTCGACCTTCAAGACCTACGAACCGTCGTTCATCCCCGGCCTGTTCCAGACGGCGGAGTACGCCCGGATCGTCATCGACCGACTTCGGACGGTCCCCGGCGGAACGGTCGACAATGCTGCCGCCACCGGCTTCGCCTTCCGGAAATCCAGCTACAGCGGAGGCAACGAGAACTGCGTCGAGTGCGCGGCCGCCCGGCCCGGTGAGGTCGCCGTCCGCGACTCCAAGGATCCCGAGGGCCCCGCACTCACCTTCACCGCCGCCGCCCACACCGCGTTCATCACCGCGGTCACCGAGGGCGAGTTCGACTTCGGCCTCTTCTGAAACCCCCGCGTAGGAAGTCTGACCCGCCGACTTCCTACGCGGCAGGTGGGCTCAGAGACGCGGGCCCCAGAGCGCCGTGAGGCGGGCGGAGCCCGGCCCGAGGTCGCGCCAGGGGCCGGTGAAGGTGAGATCGGCGATGGCCGCCGTGGGGAAGCCGCTGTCGTCCAGGCGGGCCAGCAGGTCGCCCTCCCCCTCGCCCGGCAGGGCTGCCGCCAGCTCCTGCATGCTCGGGTTGTGGCCGACCAGCACCAGGGCGGAGACCTCCTCGGGGACCTCCCTGAGCAGGGCGATCAGCTCGCCGGCCGAGGCGTCGTACACCCGACCCTCGAACACCGTACGCGGTGGCACGGGCAGTTCGGCCGACGCAAGCTCCCAGGTCTCCCGGCAGCGCAGCGCCGTCGAGCACAGCACGAGGTCGAGGCCGACACCCGAATCGGCCAGCCACCGTCCGGCCCTCGGCGCATCCCCGCGCCCGCGCTCGGCGAGGGGGCGTTCGTGGTCCTCGACGCCCTCCGGCCGGGAGGACTTCGCGTGCCGGAGGAGGACGATCCTGCGGGTCTGTTCAGCGCTCATCCCCGCAGCCTCACACACCGGCCGGGCGCCGCCCGCGCGGCTCACCGAACGGGTCTGCCCGGGGGGTGACCTGCGGCGCGGCCGCCGCCTTCCGCGCGCGGCCGGGCGGTCACGGCTGCGGGAACTGCGCCTCCGGCACGTCGGTGGTCTTGGCGTTGCCGCCGGCGGTCGGCTGGAGGGTGATCGTCCAGGTGGTCCGGGTGCGCCCGGTGGTGTACTCCATGGTGTCCTCGAACTTGCTGAAGTCGCAGTTGCGGGTGAACGCCTTGAGCGTCGGGTCCCAGTCCACGCCGCCGGAGAAGTAGACCTCGTAGACGCCGTCCTCGATCCCGTCGACGTGCGCCTTCTGTCCCTTGCCGATGTACATGGAGTGCACCGCCTTGCCGCCCTTGGCCAGCGAGACCACCGCGTCGGCGGAGCCGCCGTTGCTGACCGTCAGGGTGCCCTCGCCGTTCAGCGACCCCTTGCGGATCACGTACCCGTTGGCCAGCCCGCGGGTCTGCAGCTCACCGGTCTGGGGCACGGTGAAGGTGGTCGGGTAGCCGGCCGCGGTCATCTGCTGCAGCGCCGCCGGCACGCCCTTGAGCCCCTCGGACCGGCCGACCGTGGCCAGTGCGGCGGAGGTCGCGCAGAGGTTCTTGCGGCGGATGTCGCCGCGCACCTGGTCCAGGTCGGTGGCGAGCTGGCCGAGCGCGGTCACCAGCTGGCGGCGCGCGGTGGAGACGGTGGCGGGCTCGCGGGCCGCGGTCAGGCCGGTGCTCGCGGAGTTGGCCGCCGTGGCCACCTCCTGAAGGGCCGTGGAGAAGGCGTCCAGGCCGGCGGAGGCGCTCAGTTTGGCGAGCGCCGTGTTCACCGGGTCGATCCACCGGGTGAGCACCGGCCCGTACGGCGGCGCGGTCGGGGTCGGTGTGGCGGTCCGCGTCGGTGTGGCGGACCCGGAGGACGGCGGCGGGGCCGCCTCGGTCCGCTCCCGGTCGGGGAAGGCGCTGCCGCCCCCGCCCGAGCAGGCGGCCAGCAGGAGGGCCGCGGCGGCGGCCGCGCCGATCCGGACGAAGGATTTCATTGGGCGGCCCCCCGGTGGCATCGCGTCAGTTCTCCCCGCGTCCATGCTCCTGACTCGCCGATCCATGGTCAACTGGGCGTACAAGCGGCGCACGGGGGCGTGTGAAGGGCGCATAAGGGCGTGCAAAGTGAGCAGGCATCGTCAATTACGATCGGTAGGTGTTCAGGCTCACGGGACTTCCCCTGCAGATCATCGCCTCCCTCGTCGCGATCGGCGCCTTCGCCGCCACCATCTGGCTCTGGCCGAAACTCGGCGGCAACGGGTGGAAGGCCTGGCTCGGCCGGATCGGCGCCTTCCTCGGCACCCAGCTCGCGGTGCTGGTGGCGATGGGCCTGATCGCCAACGGCTACTTCGGCTTCTACAGCTCCTGGACCGACCTGCTCGGCACCAACGGCAAGCCCGGCACGGTGGTCGACCACCAGCCCAACGCGGCCGGCATCGCGGTCACCGGCGAGCAGAAGATGTACTCCGCCCAGGGCTCCGCCCCCGACCGCTCCGGGACGATCCAGCAGATCGCCGTCAAAGGGTCCCGCTCCGGCCTGAGCAGCGAGGCGTACGTCTATCTGCCCCCGCAGTACTTCCAGCCCGAGTACGAGGGCCGGCGGTTCCCGATGGCGCTGGTGCTGGCCGGCTACCCCGGGTCGGCGGAGAAGCTGATCAGTCTGATGCAGTACCCCGCGTCCGCGCTCACCGCGATCGAGCAGAAGAAGCTGCCGCCGACCGTACTGGTGATGATGCGCCCGACCATCGCCGGCAACCGCGACACCGAGTGCATGGACGTCCCCGGCGGTCCGCAGGTGGAGACCTTCTTCACCGCCGACCTGCCCGCCGCGATCGCCGACACCTACCGGGTCGGCACCGACCCCGCCTCCCGGGCGGTGATCGGCAACTCGACCGGCGGCTACTGCGCGCTCAAGTTCGCGCTGCGCAAGCCCGATTCGTACCGCTCGGCGATCTCGTTGTCCGCCTACTACACCGCGCCGATCGACCAGACGACCGGTGATCTGTTCGGCGGGAACGACGAGTTGAAGCAGGAGAACGACCTGGTGTGGCGGCTGCGCAACCGGCCGGCCCCGCCGGTCGCCCTGCTGCTCGCCACCAGCCTGGACGAGAACAACTACGACGCCACCCAGCAGATGGTGTCCTCGTTCAAGGCGCCCACCCGGATGTCGACCATCACCCTGGACACCGGCGGCCACAACTTCCACACCTGGACCCGGGAGATCCCGCCTGCCCTGGAGTGGCTCGGCCGCCAGCTGACGGTGCCGCCGAGCGCCTGACGGCCGGCCACCGGTCCGGGGCCGCCGGGTACCGGGCGGCCGAGGGCGGGGTCACAGGACGGGGTCGCGGAGGATATAGAGCCCCCTCACAGGCACGTCTCACGGTTCTCTCAGCCGGGGGCCCGAGCGTATCCCCATGACCACGACCAGCTTCTCCCCTCCGTCCGGCGAACCGTGGCCCGAGGCCGCGAACTTCCCGCCGCCGGAGGTGCCGCAGCCGGCCCCCGAAGCGGCGCGGGAGCCGGTCGCGCCGCGGGCGCGGCCGCCGTTCCCGCCGCAGGACCCGCCGCCCGCCGGGCCGAAGGGCCCGTCCTCCTGGGGCGGCCGCCTGCGCACCCTGCCCGCGCGCACCTGGCGGGGCCGCGCCGACGACCCGCACTGGGTCCGCCCGGCCCTGCTGGCGCTGCTGGCCGCGACCGCCGTCCTCTACCTCTGGGGGCTCAGCGCCTCCGGCTGGGCCAACTCCTTCTACTCGGCGGCCGTGCAGGCCGGCAGCGAGAACTGGAAGGCCTTCTTCTACGGCTCCTCCGACGCGGCGAACTTCATCACCGTCGACAAGCCGCCGCTGTCCCTGTGGCCGATGGCGCTCTCCGCCCGGATCTTCGGCCTCTCCTCCTGGTCGGTGCTGGCCCCCGAGGCGCTGATGGGCGTGGCCACCGTGGCCGTGCTGTACGCGACGGTGCGCCGCCGCTTCTCCCCGCTCGGCGGGCTGCTGGCCGGGGCGGCCCTGGCGCTGACCCCGGTGGCGGCGCTGATGTTCCGCTTCAACAACCCGGACGCGCTGCTGGTGCTGCTGCTCACCCTGGCCGCGTACGGCCTGCTGCGGGCCACCGAGGCGGCCGGCACCCGGTGGCTGGTGTTCACCGGGGTGATGTTCGGGCTGGCCTTCCTCACCAAGACGCTGCAGGCGTTCCTGGTGCTGCCCGCGTTCGCGCTGGTCTACCTGGTGGTGGCGCCCACCGGGCTGTGGCGCCGGGTACGCCAACTGCTCCTCGCCGGGCTGGCGTTGCTGCTCTCGGGCGGCTGGTGGGTGGCCGTCGTGGAGCTGGTGCCGGCCTCCGCCCGGCCGTACGTCGGCGGCTCGCAGGACAACAGCTTCCTCTCCCTCACCTTCGGCTACAACGGCCTCGGCCGGCTCAACGGGAACGAGACCGGCAGCGTCGGCGGCGGCGCCCGGATGTCCGCCGAGCTACCGGCCGGGATGGAGGCCCCCCAGGGCGGCGCGCCGCGCGGGGGCGGCGGCTGGGGCGAGACCGGCGTCACCCGGCTGTTCGACGGCGACATCGGCGGGCAGATCGCCTGGCTGATGCCGGCCGCGCTGATCCTGCTGGTGTTCGCGCTGTGGGCCACCCGCCGCCGCGCCCGCACCGACACCGCCCGGGCCGCCTTCCTGGTCTGGGGGAGCTGGCTGGTCTGCACCGCGGTGACCTTCAGCTTCATGTCCGGGATCTTCCACGAGTACTACACCGTGGCGCTGGCCCCGGCGGTCGCCGCGCTGGTCGGCATGGGCGTGGACGGCCTGTGGCGGGCGCGCCACCGGCTGCCGTACGCGGCCGTGCTGGCCGGCACGCTCGCGGTCACCGCGGTCTGGGCGTACGTGCTGCTCGGGCGCAGCGAGGACTTCCTGCCGTGGCTGCGGTGGGCGGTCCTGGTCGGCGGGCTGGCGGCGGCCGCGGCGCTGCTGCTGGCGGGCCGGCTGGGCGCCCGCCTCTGACCGGTCCGCCACAAGGTG
>NZ_JBSGFD010000227.1:0-12441 GCF_053603215.1 Kitasatospora sp. NPDC004240
CATGGAGGCCTACCTCCTGGGCGTGTCCACCCGCTCGGTCGACGACCTGGTCAAAGCCCTCGGCGCGGACACCGGCATCTCCAAGAGCGAGGTCTGCTGAGCGCCTACCGCATGAGAACCGGAGCCGGTCACGGGCCGTGACCCCCGTCCGCCTCTACCGAATGTCGTGGAGGAGAGCCGCTGGTGTCCGCCAGAACGCGGCTGCGGCCCGGTGGCTCATGGATTTCCCTCGGGCAGCCGTGGTTGGGAAGATCTTGGTCATGGCACTGCCGGTTCCCAGGACACCCGAGCGTCCGATCGCTGCGGAGAGCTTCGTCGGCGAGTTCGAGACGCACGTCACCGTAGCGTGCGAGGGCGATGGGGCGGTGCGCAGGCTGGAGCGGTGGGCAGCGGGCAGGGGCGTCGGCTTCGTGCACATCGTGCTCGCGCGGGGGCGGATGACCTCGCAACCGATGGTGACGCTCCGTGGGGCTGGCACCTTGCCGGAGCAGCGGCTGGCGGCGCTGGCGGTGGCGAATGAGCTCCGTGCGTCGGGCTTTGAGCCGGTTCGGGTGAAGATCGAGGCGGCGCCCTGGACGCGCGGGGTGCCGAAATCGGATGTGGAGGCGGCGCGACTCGGTCCGGAGGTTCACTTCGAGCACCACATCAAGGTGCTCGTGCGGCCGGATTTCGACCGCGCGGCGATGGCAGCCCTGGTCAGCGGCCATGGCGCCCACGTGTCGTGGAACGCGCGGCGGGTCGTGGACGACGGCCGGCAGCAGCGGTTCGTGACCCAGCGCTGTTACGGCGTCGGCCTGCACGCGGCCGGCGAGCGGCTGGAACGGCTGGTCGGCGTGGTATCCAGCGCCGGGTACGAGATCGCGTCCGTGGAACGGGAGTTCGTGGTGTACGACAGCAACATCGCCGTCGATGACGGGTGGATAGGGGAGGGGCCGCAGAGATGACGACGACATGGGAGTCCTTCGGCTGGCAGGCCTCCGAGGTGCCGAGGACCGAGCTGGACAACAGCCGGCGCGCGGGCCTCGGGGTGCCGCTGACGCTCCGTCCGGTGCGGGAGGACGGAGTGGTGCAGCGGCCAATCTTCGATCCGGCGCTCAAGCAGTATTCCAACGCCTACCGCGCCGCTGACCCCCGGTTCGCCGACGCGGCGGTGGGCGCTGCCTGGTATGCCGCCCGGCGGACGGCGCTGGATCTGGTGCTGACGGCCATCGCGAGGTCAGAGTGGGCCGACCACCTGGTGCTGCGCGGCAGCGTGCTGCTCAAGGGGTGGTTCGGTGACGACGCCCGGGAGCCGGGAGACCTGGACTTCGTCGTCGTTCCCCACGATTGGCGGATCGAGGAGGAGCGAACCACGGCGATGCTGGACGGCATCGCGCTCGCGGCCCAGCAGGCCGTCGGCGCGGGCCCGGTGAGCTTCGAGGCCGCGGACGCGGTCAGCGAGGACATCTGGACCTACGACCGGGTCCCGGGCCGGCGCCTGGTCCTGCCATGGACGGCCGGCGGCACACCCGGCGGCGTGGTGCAGCTCGACTTCGTGTTCAACGAGCGGCTGCCGCTCGCACCCGAGCCGTTCCCGCTCTCCGCCGACGCGACGCTGAACGCGGTCACGCCGGAGCTCTCGCTCGCCTGGAAGATCATGTGGCTGGTCACCGACGTGCATCCGCAGGGCAAGGATCTCTATGACGCGGTGCTGCTCGCCGAATCCTGCCACCTGCGGTACGAGGTGCTGCGCGACGCCTTCCTCGCCGCCGAGCCACACTACGCCCTGCGCCCCGTGCGGCCTGCCACCATCACCGACCTGGTGAACGGCGTGGAATGGGAGCACTTCGCGCAGGAGTACCCGGACATCCCCGGTACGGCCGTGGAGTATGCCGAGCGCCTGGCAACCGCCCTCGCCCACACGTTCCAGGACACCGAGGACGCCGACGCCCGGGAGCTGAGCCGGTGGTGGCTGGAGCCATGGGTCGCGCACTACCGCGAACTGCTCGACCGCACCGATATGCCCGCCGTGCAGCGGGCGATGGCCGCAGCCGGCACGCCGGCGGTCGTGGCCGTCGTGCTCACCGGGGAACTGCTCGGGCGGGAGCGGACCAGCCTTCAGGACCTGGCCCCTGTAGTCCTTGCGGATCCCGCATGGGCCGACTGGACCGACTACTTCAACCGGGGGCGCAACCGTGAGCGCCTCGACGAGCAACTGAAGGAGCTGTGATGCTCAGCCGCTGATGACGCCATCAAGGGGACGGCACAACCGGCACCCGGCTAGGCCAACGACGCAGCTCCCCACTGTCGCCGCCGGCCAGGCCCTGCCAGGCCCGCCTACGGTGGTGCCGAGCCAGCTGCCGGCCCTGGAGATGAGGGCGTCGCTGACCTGCTTGGCGACGATCTGTCCGGGCCACAGGGTGGTATCGACGGCATGGTGGTCGACACCTGGCCGCTCCGATCCTCGCCAGAGCGCTCGCCCCCGCCGACGCCGCCGGGAGGTGGCCGGTTTCCGGCCCCACACGTCATGTGGTGAGGCATGATCCCGGTGCGAGCACGTGGTGGACGACGCGCAGGGATGATCTGCTGGCCCAACTGGCTGCCCTACTGGTGCACTTCGGTACCGACGTGCTGAAGGATCCCGGCATCGGCGAGCTCGCCGACACCGCGTCCGTCCTGGCGGGGGAGTACCGGGCGAGCGAGCACGGCGAACCGATCCGTACCACCGCCGTCCTCCTGCAGGAGGCCGCCACCGAACTGCAGAACGCCGACCGCTTCCGCGCCACCCTGCTGCCCGTCGTCTGCCGCCACCTGCGCCGCGCCGTCGCCCTGCTGGTGCGGGCCCGCACCGACCTCGAGACATCGGTCCCGGCCGGCGGGCAGCGTGCCGGCGCCAGGGAGGCCCGGTAGCCGTCCCGTCCTGCGAGACCGATCGGCCAGGCCGGTTCCGCGCTGTGCCCTTGTCCGGACGCGGCGTCGGCGAAGTGTCGGAGATGCGAGTGGCTCCCGGGCAGCAATGAGGAAGCCCGGGAGCCGGGCCGATCTTCTCACCCCGGTCCGCGCGGGTGGGGCAGCAGGGCGCCCGGAGCGCTTGGGGCGGGTGTTCGAGTGTCGAGGCGAAGCAGCGATCAGGGTGTCGGCGCTGGCGCCGCTTTCGTGCTCACTCATTGAGAACCTCCGCGTCCGACGGGATCCAGGGGAAGTGGGCCCAACTGGGTTCCGAGTGGCAGTCCAGGTCGAAGGCGAGGAGCGCGTCGATGAAGTCCTGCGGCGGCTGGTAGCCGTGGTCCAGCACGTAGTGCCCGATCAGCCGTGGGGCCGCGAAGGCGGTCCCTTGCTGTGCCGGTACGCGGATTTCTCCGTTCCCGACGCACGCGCGGACGTGGCCGGACCGTCGCCAGGTCTGCTGGTCTGTCGGGGCGAGGTCCGGGCAGAGGTCGCAGTCGTGGTGGCCGAGGCACTCGTTGACGGCCTGGACCGCGAGGAGGGCCTGGAGCTTCCTGGCGAAGGCCGCTGGGACGTCTCCGGCGGTCCAGGGCTCTTTCGTGTCGAGCCAGCCGATGTTGATCCGCTCGTAGGGGGCCCTGAAGCTCACGAATCGGTAGCCGGTTGTCAGGTCGGTGAAGGTGTCCCGGCCGTGGTCAAGGTAGCTGTAGGGCGTGAGGTCTGGATAGAACACCAGCGCATGATGTCACCGGCGTCGCTCAGGCAGGCGGATGACCTTGGTCGCCTCTTCGAAATGCGGTGTCGGCCGATGCACCGGGCATGATGTGCGGCGACCTGCAGGCCGAGCAGGCGTCTGCGCGGGGCGTGCTGCCCGTGGGAACCGGCTACACCGTCACGAGGGGAGTCTGACGTGACGGCTCGGTCATGGTGCGCCCGGAGCGCTCGTGGGCGCCCCCGAGGTGCTCAGGACGGGGTCGCGGTGAGTGCGGATAGGGCCGTTTGCCGGACCGGACACCAAGCACCTAACAATCAGGACAATCCTCCCTCTTGTGCTTGGCGCAGACAGGGCTTTTGTCTGGAGATCTATCGGGGTGCTTCCCGGACGCCCCCCAGTCGACGGTCGCGGGCGGAACGGTCGCGGGCGGATCTTCGGTCCCGTGGCCTTCCTGATCGCGTTCTTCCTCATGCCCCCACTCCGTACTCATGTCGGTCGATCCCTTGCTTCAAGTCGGTTCCGGGCGGCGCTTGCCCTTCTTCGTCGGCGCAGTTCAGCCCAGGCGATCCAGGTGGCCTCGGCCCCGCCCGCTGCTGCGGCCAGCGCGAAACCCGCCCACCTGATGTTCTCCTCCAGACTGGTCACAGGGTCGTTTCCGTATTTCGCAGGGGGAGCCACGGTGACTGCGATGGCCGCGGCGAGAGCGACGACTCCCAGGTCGTAGCACCAGTTGGCGAGGTCCGACCAGTGTTCCCAATACCGGTAGTGCTCCTGCTGCTTCGTGCGGAGGAACCGGATCTCGGCGCTGTCATCAGTGGGTTCCCATTCCTCCAGCTCCGCCTTCGAGTAGAGGTAGGTGCGCGCCCGGAAGCCGAACTGGACACAGGCGACGAGGAGCGTGACTGCCGTGATCAGCGACAGGAGCGAGGTGCCCGGCCAGCGGATGGCCTCCGGAGCCTGCGCCACGACACCGATCAGCGCGATCGAGAAGCCTGCGAGAAGCGGTGCAGCGGTTCCGGCCATCGTCTGGACTGCTGCGCTGTAGCCCAGTGGTCGTGGGCGCTCCCACTTCTGACTGGGGTCCTGGGGGTTCTGGTCCGACACCGTCGCACCGTCCCTTCACCGTGGTGGTGAATGCCGGACGCTTTCAGCCTGTGTCCGGCGGCCGCGGGGTGTCGAGGTGCTGTCACGCGCGTGTCACGCTTCAGGATGCGCTGCGGCGGGGTTGGGTGGAGTGTTCGAGGGCGTTCTGGAGTTGGTCAGCTCGAGGATGCCGTTCTCGGGGTGGACGGCGGTGAGGTACTCCTTGCCGCGCGTATGGCGAACATGGCCAGCCCGGCCTTGCCGGCGTGGCCGAGGGTCTCGACGAGCAGCTTGTAGACCTTCTGGTACTCGCGGCCGCGGTAGTAGGTCTTGTCGAAGAAGATCGGGTCGATCTGGTCGAGGTCGACGAAGCCGGCGATGTCGATGGTGCGGGAGCGGCCGGGGGAGATCTGCTCCAGCTCGTCGGGCTCCACGATCACGTACTCGCCGTCGGTGACCTCGTAGCCCTTGACGATGTTGCGGTGAAGTCGACCTCCTTGCTGGTGCGCTCGTTGACGCGCTTGTTGCGCACCCGGTCGGAGGTGCCGCGCTCCAGCTGGTGGAAGGCGACGTTGTGGGACTGCGTCGCGGTGTACAGGGCCACGGGCACGGTGACCAGGCCGAAGGTGAGCACCCCGGTCCACATCGGTCGGGCCATGGCGGCGCCTCCCATCTCGGCGCCGGGCGGTCCGTTGCCGCAGGTGCGGAACGGGTTCAACGCCAGGATCGGCGCCGATGCGCCGGTCCGCACGCGCGGCTGGGCCGACGGGCGCCGCCGGTCCGGGGCTTGCCCAAGGAGGGGGCGACGGCGACGCCCTACCGGGCGCCTGCACCACCGGCCGCCAGCCCAAACCCGAAGACCACGGGGCGCACCTGGTGTACTCGGCGCGTCGCGCAGCGCCGCCCTCGCCCCCGCGTGGAGCACCCGCACCGGCACCTTGGTGTGGGGCAGCGGGGAGCAGGGCAGCCGCCTGGACCCATGAATGAAGTGCCCCCCACGCCGGTGCGGCTGCCGTACATCGAGCCGATGCTCGCGACGGCCGGCTCGCTGCCGACCGGGCCGGGCTGGTGCGCGGAGACGAAGTGGGACGGGGTGAGGACGCTCGCGTACCTGGAGCGCGGCACGGTCCGGCTGCTCGGCCGCGGGGGCGCGGACCACACCGAACGCTTCCCCGACGTCACCGAAGCGCTCGCCGGTATACCGGGGCCGCTGCTCCTCGACGGCGAGCTGGTCGTGATGCGCTCCGGCGTGCCCTCGTTCTCCGCCCTGCAGGGCCGCGTCCACCACTCGCGGCCGGCCGGGATCCGGGCCGCGGCGCACGCCGACCCGGCCGTGTTCGTGGTGTTCGACCTGCTCCACACCGACCGGCCGCTGCTGGCCGAACCCTACAGACAGCGGCGCACCCGGCTGGAGAGCCTCGACCTGGAGCGGCCCAGGCTGCGGGTGCCACCGGCCTGGGCCTCGGTCACCGAGGCGTACGCGTGGACCCGGGAGCACCGGCTGGAGGGCTGCGTCGCCAAGCGCGCCGCCGCGCCGTACCAGCCCGGTGTCCGCTCCCGGGACTGGGTCACACTCACACATCTGCGGGTGGCGCGCGTGGTGATCGGCGGCTGGCTGCCCGGCGGGCCCGCCGACGCGACCGTACGGGCCGTCCTCATCGGCGTCCCGGCGGCGGAGACCGGCCGCCTGCTGTTCGCCGGAGCGGTCTCCTCCGGCTTCGCCGCCGCCGAACGGCGCGCCCTGGCCGCCGCACTGCGCCGCCTGTCCGTCCCGGCCTCCCCGTTCACCGGGGAACTCGGCCTGCCCCGCGGCACGCAGGTGCGCTTCACCCGGCCCCGGCTGCGCGCCGAGGTGGAGTTCCTGGAGCTCACCTTGGCCGGCCGGCTCCGGCAACCGGTCTGGCGAGGTTTGCGCGAGTGACCTCTGACGTGATTGGCACGAGGGTGGTGTCCGCCTGGCATGACCGGACAGTCACGCTTCGGCGGGACCCACCGAGACTGCGCCGGCTGCCCAAGCAGGCGACAGTCCGCACCGGCCGACGATCCGGGTACTGGTCGGCTCCTCGCTGAGCGGGAGCCCCATGACCGCGCAGACTCCCGCGACCCGTGCGGCGCGCTCTATGGCCTGTCAGGTCCGGGACCGGGCGGTCACGGCATGTCTGCGGTTTCGGCGGCCGGACCTGATCGGAGGGGCCTTGCAGCCCGGGGGAGGCGGCAGGTCGGGCAGGAGCGGTGTCGGCCGGTGAGGCGGTCGCCGGGGAAGGGGTGGCATCGGCGGCAGCGGCGCGGTTGTCGGGCAAACGGCGGTCATGATCTCAGCTCTCCTCTACTCGGCCCCGCCCGTACTGCGGCTACCCGAATCCGGGGCCGCAACGCCGTTCACCCCGGTGGAGGATTGCTGATTGCTCGTCGTGAATCCGCCCACCAGAACGGCGGGCACTGCAGCGAGGGGTTTAGTACTGCAACCGCATCTGCGTGACGTTGTGGTGTTGGGCTCGTTGGTGTGTCTGTGTGCTGATGAGCTGACGGTTGAACAGGTCGAGTCGTGGTTCGAGGGGATAGCCGGGTTCCATGCCCGCATCGCCCATCGTTTCGGCAGGTCGGAGCCCCGCGATCGGGCGCTGGACTACCTGACCGGGCTGCTCGCCCCGCTGGAGCGGAAGAACGGCTGGGTGCGCCACGAGGCGCCATGTGACCGAGTGGAGGTGCGAGACCTTCACCGCTGGGCCGTCGCAGCGGCCGGGTAGAAGCTGAGGGCAGTCTGATCCGGGGAACGCCGGTGAGGATGGAAAGCAGCCCTGACAACGCCGGGACGGTGCGGCACTTCCAGACGTGCCGGGTCCGGCAAGCGAGGCCAGAAGGTGTACGAAGAGGAACCCGTGTAAAGCCCCGTAAGTCTTGTCACCGGCTCCAACCTGGAGGATGTGGGCCGGGGTGCAGTGCGTGACTGCCCGCTCTGCTGGGGGTGGTCAACTCCGAAGCCGGTCTCCAACTGCCGGTGGGGAGGCCACGTTGAAGGTCTGCGGCGTAGGCGTGGCGATGCTGCCGGGGTAGTAGCGGGACGCCGACCTGGCCGATCGGCACATGGTGAACGTGGGAACCGCCTGCGGTTGTCCCGCTGGCCGGACATCCGGTCCGGACCACGTGGGACAGGCCCGTTGCCGGCTGATGGCCGCAGGCGGGGCGGAGGCCCCGTAGTAGTCCGAGCGGAGGAAAGCTCCGTACATGGCGAAGGGGGCCAGCAAGTCAGCGGGGAGGAGACTGCAATGCCAGGAGGTCGTTGGTGAACACCGACGTACTGGAGATCGCCTTGTTCAAGGCAGAGCGCCGGGTACTGGAGATGCAGACCAAACTGCACTGTTGGGCGAACGGCGATCGTGATCGCCGGTTCGATGACCTGTTCAATCTCGTTGCCGATCCCGCGTTTCTGCTGGTCGCGTGGGCTCGGGTGCGGGGCAACAGGGGTGCACGCTCGGCCGGGGTGGACGGGCAGACCGCCCGCTCCGTGGAGACCGGGCGCGGAGTCGGGGCCTTCCTCGACGAGGTGCGATTCGATCTGAAGGGTCGTAACTTCCGTCCTCTGCCTGTGCGGGAGCGGATGATTCCCAAGCCGGGAACGGCCAAGCGCCGCCGGTTGGGCATTCCCACCGTGCGGGACAGGGTTGTCCAGGCGTCCCTGAAGCTGGTGCTGGAGCCGATCTTCGAGGCGGATTTCCTTCCGTGTTCCTACGGGTTCCGCCCGAAGCGCCGGGCTCATGACGCGCTCGCCGAAGCGCACCACTTCGCCAAACGCTCATACGAGTGGATGGTGGAGGGTGACATCGAGGCGTGCTTCGACTCGATCGACCACGCGGCCCTGATGGACCGGGTGCGTCGGCGGATCGGTGACCGGCGCGTCCTGGACCTGGTGAAGGCGTTCTTGAAGGCGGGCATTCTCACCGAGGGTGGCCTGTCCCGGGAGACCGACAGCGGCACTCCGCAGGGAGGGATCCTGTCACCACTGCTGGCCAACATCGCTCTGTCCGTCCTCGATGAGTTCATCGCGGCCGGACCGGGCGGGCCGAACTCCACCCAGGCGGAGCGGGCCAGGCGTCGGCGTCGGAAGCTGCCCAACTACCGGCTGTTCCGGTACGCGGACGACTTCCTGATCGCCGTGACCGGGACCCGTGACGATGCCGAGAGGATTCGCGCCGATGTGGCGGCGGTGCTCGCGCCGATGGGCCTTCGCCTGTCGGTGGAGAAGACAGCGATCACCCATATCGACGAGGGGCTGGACTTCCTCGGGTGGCGTCTCCAGCGTCACCGCAAGCGCGGGACCCAGAAGCACTACGTCTACCTCTACCCCTCCAAGAAGGCCCTCCAGGCCGTCAAGGAGAAGGTCAAGACGCTGTGCAGGCAGGACACGAACCTACCGCTGGCAGTCGTGCTTCACCGGCTCAACCCGGTGCTGCGGGGCTGGACGGCGTACTTCCGGCACGGCGTGTCGTCCGCGACCTTCCAGTACCTGTCGGCCTTCACATGGCGACAGGTCTTCGGATGGCTGCGGCGCAAACACCGCCTGGCCAACTGGAAGACCCTGCGTCGTCGTTACTGCGTGGGCCGATGGTGGCCCGCCGACGGCGAGGTGGTCTTGTTCAGGGCCGCGAAGGTGCGGACCAACCGCTACCTGTATCGCGGGACCAGGATCCCTTCGCCGTGGACCTGCGGGACCACGATCGAAACGGTCGCCTGAGAGGGCTTGTGGAGAGCCGGATGCCTGGAAATCGGGCACGTCCGGTTCGGGAGGCGGTCCGGGGAAACCCACCGGCGGCAACGTCGGCAGGGCGCCCCGGACCGACCTCACACCCTGGCCGAGCAGGTCGGGCAGCTCCGTCCGGACGGGGTCCAGCGCCTGCTGAACCTTTCCGAGTGGGACGAGGACGCGGTCCGCGACGACGTGCGCGACTTCGTGGTGGAGAGCATCGGTGCCAGGGACGGGATCCTGATCGGCGACGATACCGGCTTCCTGAAGAAGGGCACCCGGTCGGCCGGGGTGCAGCGCCAATACAGCGGCACCGCCGGCCGCACCGAGAACTGCCAGATCGGCACGTTCCTGGCCTACGCCTCCACCAGGGGCCGGGCCTTGATCGACCGCGAGCTCTATCTGCCCGTGTCCTGGACCGACGACCGGGAACGCTGCCGGGCCGCCGGCATCGGGGACGAGGTGCCGTTCGCAACGAAGAACGAGCACTTCAAGTGGATGCTCCAGCGCGCGATCGACGCCCGCGTCCCGTTCGCCTGGGTCACCGCCGACGAGGCGTACGGCCAGGTCAAACACCTCAGGTCCTGGCTGGAGGAACGCCGCATCGCCCACGTGCTCGCCACCAAGGTCAACGACACCGTGACCACCGTGCGCTGGGCCGAGGCCCGGGTGGACGAGCTGATCGCCTCCCTGCCCCGGCAGGCCTGGAAACGCATCTCCGCAGGCCAGGGCTCCTGCGGCGAGCGGATCTACGACTGGGCCCGCATCGCGATCCGCCCGGTGTGGGAGAACGGCTTCGGCCACTGGGTCCTCGCCCGCAGGTCGCTCAGCGATCCCACCGAGATCGCCCACTACGTCTGCTACGGCCCCGTCGGCACCCGCCTGAAAGACCTGCTCAAGGTGGCCGCCGCGCGGTGGACGATCGAGGAGTCGTTCCAGGCCGCGAAGACGGAGTGCGGCCTGGACCACTACCAGGTCCGCCTCTACCGCGCCTGGTACCGACACATCACCCTGGCCATGGCCGCGCTCGCCTACCTGACCGCCCTGCGCGCCCAGGAAGCCACAAAGGGGGCGGCACCGACGACGAGCACGAGCTGATACCCCTGAGCGTCCCGGAAATCCGCCGGCTCATGGGCCACCTCGTCAGGCCCCGCCACCAGACCAACGAGCACCATCTGCGCTGGTCACGCTTCCGACGCCGCAGCCAGGCCCGAGCCCGCCGATCCCACTACAAACGCCGAGGCCAGATCCCCCAGATCCACCACATGCGGTTGCAGTATTAGCCGGGTCGGGGCGGTCACGCGGGCGGGTGTCCGGCGGGGACTTGCTGGCGTGGTCGGCCCCGGGCCGGCGCGGTCGCAGCTGCAGCGCACGCATACTTCGAGGTCAGACGGACAGGCGCTCATGAGCTGGTCCGCACACCGGCGACCGGCTCACACGAGAAGGGCAACTCCTATGACCGGGGAAAAGTCGCATCCGTCGATGGAAGAAGGGCAAGCCAGCCGATTCGGCGGTGAGGACCAGCACGGCTGGGCTCCCGACGTCGACGCAGAACACCAGGAGCCCAACGACAGCGCCCACCGATCCTTCCACCCCGACACTCACGCCCCGCCTCCCGGTCCCGGCGCCGAACCGCAGCGACCGGAGGACGTCGACGTCCCGGCCGACATCGTGGAGAGCGCGGGCGAGCGCGGCGAGGATCAGGGGCCGTCCAAGCACACCTACGACCTCGGACCGCAGGGACCGTCCGGCCGGCCCAGCGGGGGACGGACCGAGAAGGCCCACACGGGCGTCGACCCCCAGGAACCCGACAGCCCGACCTCCGGGCGCTGAACCCCCGCGCAACCTGCCGCTGCGAGGTGACACCCCACCAGAGCCCTGACCGGCAGGCAGTCCACGCCGGTAGCGTCGCGCGACACCCCCCGTACTGGCAGTCACCAGACAGCAGGTGGGCCACCGCCCTACACCGGCTCAGCTTGGCAGCCTGTCGTCCCTGACGATGTGCGGAGAGCCAGGGCTGGAGATGACCATGCGGCGTGCGGCGTTTCCGTGCAGGCTGCCGGAAGCTGTGGTGGTCTACTTCCGCTCGGGCTCTCTGCCCGTCGCCGGAAATCCACCGTCCCCTGTCGCGGGGCGGATCCGCCAGCCTCACACCACCTGAACGTGGCAAAGGAGCGTGCCATGACCGGCTACCTCGCCCTCGAGGTCTCCCGTACCCCGGACGTCGCCATCCTGACACCGCAAGGCGACATCGACACGGACAACGCGGACCGGCTGCACGCCGCCGTCCGGCATCTCCTGACGACCTACCCCGTGCCGCCGCTGATCGTCATCGACCTTCACCTGGTGTGTTTCTGCGACTCCGCGGCCCTCAACACCCTGCTGCGCGCGCGTGCGGACGCGCAACGCCAGGGCACCCGCCTGTACCTGGCGAGGCCCACGTCCCAGGTGGCCCGGCTGCTGGAGGTCACCGGCGCGGACGGCGTCTTCACCGTCGTTGCGGGTGTGCCCGCCGTCCTGTCCGGTGACCCGGCCGGGGGGGTGAGAGCGCCAAGGCCCCCGCTACGCGGTCGCCCTGCCCGGTGTTGCGGGCGCGCACGGGCCGCGGGCGGTCGTCGTGGTCCACCACGCCGGTGAGAGGGCGGCCGACGGCGCTCCCGGGTACGCGGATGAGGCCGGCACAGGGCGGGCAGACGCAGCCCGGCTGGTGGACACCGCGGCGGGACCGGGCCGACACACCTGTTGACGCGCCGTGGGTCCGCGGTCTGCGCTGCCTTCGCCCGCTCGGCTGTGTCAGCACGAGGACCGCTCGGCGCCTGCTCCTCAATCGCGCTCCGACAGCACGCAGCCGCGCCGTGTGACGCCCTGCCGACGAAGTCCAATGCCGGCCGTGCCGGTGCCGGTGCCGAGCACGGCGCGGGTCTGGCGTTGTTCACGAGGACGGGTTCTGGCACAGGTTGTGACCTGTGCCAGAACC
>NZ_JBSGFD010000228.1:0-12402 GCF_053603215.1 Kitasatospora sp. NPDC004240
GGCTGCTGGAGCTCCAGCAGCCGAACGGCCGTAGTAGCGGCGCTTGCCGACGCCCAGGAGCAGGGACGAGCCCTTGGCGGTCAGCATGTGGCCGCTGCCGCCGGCGGCGACCTTCCACTGCTGGTTGTCGGCGCCGGAGCAGGTCTGCTGGGCGACGTGCCGGCCACGGCCGGCGTCACCCGCGATCTGCAGGCACTTGCCGGACTTGGCCGACCTGATCCTCACGTCGCCGTTGCCGGCGTCCTCGAAGAGCCACCGCTGGTTGGTGGCACCGGTCTGCTGGTGGCCGATCAGCACGCCGCCGTCGGCGGTGGAGCCGCCCCACATGTCCGCGGCCTGGCCGGTGAAGCTGTTGGCCGTGCTGTAGGCGGTGCCGGCCACGGCCGGCGTCAGTCCAGAGCCCGGTACTCGGCCGGCGGGTCCACCAACTCCGGGTGCTCCACGACGTAGTTGTGCCCGTGGATCGCCAGCATCGCCCAGTGCCACGACTCCTCGTGGAAGACCAGCCAACGGTACAGGTCGTCGCCCGGCTCGCAGGGCTCGTAGGGGTAGCAGTCCAGGGCGGCCTGCTCGGCCTGCTCCGGGGACATGCCCCCGTACCGCTCCATCACCCAGGCGTAGCCGCGCCGTTCCAGCTCCAGGGATCGGCGGTAGTCCGCCTCACTCCGCGTCATCGGCGTCCGCCTCCCCGCCCCAGGCCGAGACCGGCGAGCAGCCGCTCCAACGCCTGGTCGTCGGCCCCTTCGACCTCGATGTCGCCCTCCACCCGCAGGGTGAGGTGGGCGAACCGGGGGGCCAGGTCGGTCAGGACCTCCAGCGGGTCCCGGTCCCCGCCGGTGTCCTCGATCACCAGCTCCCGGACGGCCAGGCTCTCCAACCGGGGCAGCAGCGGGTGCTCGGCGAGGACCACGAAGTCGCCGGCCTCCTCGGGCTCGAAGGTCGCCGCGCCCAGGTCCAGGTGCCTCAGCCGGGGGTACCCGATGGGGTCGAGTTCCTCCAGTTGGGCGTTGCTGCCGACGGTGCCGTGGACGTCGTGGTCGATCTCCACCTCCAGCGAGACCAGGCCCGGCGTGGAGGTCCCGAAGAGGGAACCGTCCGAGAAGACCGCACCCCTGGTCCGAAGGTGCGTCAACTCCTCGTGCACCACGTCGTCGAAGAGGAACGCGCCTTCGAGCTCCAGGCCGCGCAGGGCGGGCAGCGCGGCCCACAGCGCCCGGCCCGCCTCGCGCGGGACCACCGGGTCGTGCAGGTACTCCTCGGGGTCGAGCGGACGGCCCGTCGAGGTCCGGTGGAGTGCGAAGAGTGTGTCGAAGTCGTGGCCGAGGTACAGCTCCGCGAGCCGGGGCCGCTGCCGCCGGGCGAGTGCCACGGCGGCGCTCCCGGCGGAGTGGTGGTGGTCCGTGAGGTGCAGTTCCAGCGTGCGCAGCCGCCCGGCGGCCGGATGGCACAGCAGCACGTCGATCAGCGCCGCCTCCCACTGCTCGGGATCGTCCACATCGTGGGTACCGCTGTGCGGGAGCTCCGCCAGGAGCCGTTCCACCAGCGCCCGGCGCTGCGGCCCGGTCCCCTCCGCCAGCCGGAACACGGCCGTGTCGAGGAGGCCGCGGGACCAGCCGAGCCGCCACGACCCGTCGGCCCGCAGCCCGTCGAGCCCGCACGCCCGCTCCACCCGCCCGTACGCCGCGGCGAGTTCCGCACCGTCGCCCGCCGCCCCGAGGTGCTCCAGCCGGATGGCCTCCCCCCGTGGATCACCTGCCGCGGTCAGCGCGTCCGCGTGGGCGAGCCAGTCCGCCCACGCGTCCGACACCGGCACCGGCGCCCGCGCCTCGTCGACAAAACCCATGCCACTCTCCTGCCTTCGGGTCCGTAGCAGTATCCCCGTCCCCACCGACACCCGCCGAGGTGCGGGCCGTGGACGACTGCGGCTTCCCCGAGGAGGGCGAGGCCTCGGCCGTCGGCCGGGGAACCGGCCCCTACCAGGACAGTCGCGGGTCCTCCTCGTACCGTGCGAGAACCAGGACCTGCGCCATTCTGCTCATGCGCGCATGTCGCCCCATCGGGCGGACCCCGTGCAACTCCCGGCCCGTCTGCCGGGCCAGGGCCCGGCGGGCTGGTCAGTGCGGGAGGAAGCGGCGGGTCCAGGCGGTGAAGGGCCCGCCGAGGGCGGTGTGGGCGGCGGCAACCAGGGCGGCCGGGTCGGCGGAGGGTGTGAGCCCGAAGTGGGTGTGCAGCCAGTCGACCAGGGCCGGGTGGCCGCTGCTGGGCTCGTGGTCCGCACGGCGGTGGACGTGAACGCCCTCGCGGTCGACGGCGATCTCGACATCGCAGGCGAGGAGCCGGAACAGCTCGGGCAGGCTGCGGGCCACCACGAACTCACCGCCCTCGTCGCCGAACACGACGACCGGCAGGGTGCCCGGATCCGGCCGGTCGTCCATCCGCCACAGGGCGTACAGGGAGCCGGAGAAGTTGGCCTGGGCGAAGGGGGTGAGGCGGTCCAGGAAGGCACGGTCGGCGGACCATCCGGCCGTCAGCACGGAGGTGTCGCCCTGGGCGGTCAGCTCGAAGCCGTCGGCGAGGAAGGCACCCGGAACGCTGTCCTGCAGGGCCTTCAGCCGCTCCAGCTCCGGGACCGGGGCGTGCGGGCGGGACAGTGGGTGAGGGTCCGTCATCGGTCGGCCTGCCATCCGGTGGGCGCGGGGGTAACAGGGCGCCAGCCTACGCAACCCCACCGACAGCCCGGCCCGGGTCACCGCCCCGCACCCGCATCCTCCAGTGCATGCCGGCGCCGCCATCGGCATTCGCCGGGGTCGGCACCGCTGTGCACCGGCAGACCGGGGCCATGACCTCCCGGCCCACTGACCGGGGCGCACCGGGAGTCCACCCAGGCCGCCCGGACGGCAACGTCACACCCGCCGCCGGCCGGTTCACGGGTTGCGGCAGCACCGGTCGCCGGTGGTCAGTGGCGGTACGCGGCTGTCGCGGTCTCGATGAAGGAGCGGATCAGCGGGTTGGTGTCGCCCTCGTTCCACACCGCCACCACCCGGCTCGGCGGCATGTCGGTCAGCGGCACCACGGCCAGCTCCGCGGGCAGGTCGTGTCCGAGCGGGGCCAGGCCGACCGTGCCGTTCCACAGCACGGCCTGCAGGCATTCCTGGACGGCGCGCACCACCGGGCCCTCGCGCGGCCGGCCGCCGTTCCAGTACGACTGCCAGACGGGGTCGGTGCCCGGCGGGAACTGGAACCAGCGGCGGTCGCTCAGCTCGGCCAGCCGCAGCCCGTCGCGGCGGGCCAGCGGATCGTCGGTGCGCAGGACCACGCCGACCGGATCGGTCCGCAGCGTACGCACCGTCAGGGCGGTCCCGTCGAACGGCGCGCGGGTCAGCGCGACGTCGACCAGCCCGGCGCGCAGCCCGCAGGTCGGGTCGGTCAGATCGGTGTCGCGGATGCGGATGTCGATGCCGGGGTGGCTCCGGCGGTAGGCGGCGGCCAGCCTGGCCACGCCCGGGTCGGTGCCGTCGCCCAGGATGCCGATGGTGAGGGTCGCGACGCCGGCCGCCGCGCTCACGCGCACCCGGACGCGGTCGGCGTGGGCAAGCAGGGCCCGCGCCTCGTCGAGCAGCACCGAGCCCACCGGGGTGAGCGTGACCCCCGTGGGCGAGCGGGCGAACAGCAGGGCCCCGACATCGGCCTCCAACCGTTTGATCGCCCGGCTCAGCGGCGGCTGGCTCATGTGCAGTCGGGTGGCGGCCCGGCCGAAGTGGAGTTCCTCGGCGACCGCCACGAAATAGCGCAAGGTCCGTAGCTCCACGCTGCAACGATACCCACCGGGTATCGGCGCCGTGGAACGGGTCTTGGACACCGGCAGCTCCCCGGCGGTGCACTCGTGGGCATGACCGAAGAAGCGAAGACCGGCGGGCCGCAGACCCGCCCCGCCGTATCGGTGGTGCGCCCCGGCGAGGGCGAGACGATCGTTCTGGGCACCACGCGCATGCGCGTTCCGGAGGACGGCGGCCACACCGGGCACCGCCTCGCGATCGCCGAGTCCGTCCTCGCCCCGCACACCCAGGGGCCGCCGCAGCACCGCCACGCCCGGCACGACGAGGGCTTCTACATCCTCTCCGGCACCGTGCGGTTCACCGTCGGGGACGAGGAGCACGACGCCACCGCGGGCACGCTCGTGATGGTTCCGCCCGGCACCCCGCACACCTTCGCCAACCCGACCGACCGACCCGCCGTCATGCTCAGCACCTTCACCCCCGACCTGTACGTGCAGTACTTCCGGGATCTCCAGGAAGTCCTCGCCGACGGCCGGCCGCTGACGCCGCAGGCCAACATCGACGCGATGGGCCGCTACGCGACCGCACCCGCCACCGACCTCACCTGAAGCCGGTACGGCCCGGCCCTGCCCGGCCCTGCCCGGCCCAGCAATCGACGGGTCCCCGTGAACCGGTGGGCCCATGAACGGGAACCATGAACATCGCCTACTGGATCGTCGCGGGACCGCTCGCGCTCTTCCACCTCTACGCGGGCACGCTGAAGGCGGTCCGCAGCCGCGATCGACTCCGGCCGATGATGGCCTGGGTCGACCGCGTACCCCTGCCCGTCCTCAGGGCACTGGGGGTGGTCGAGATGCTCGGCGCCACCGGCCTGGTCCTGCCGCCGCTGACCGGCATCGCTCCCCCGCTGGCGACGGCCGCGGCCATCGGCCTCGTACTCCTGCAGACCGGCGCGATCGCCGTTCACCTGACCGGCGAGGACCGCCGGATCGCACTCAACGCCGGGCTCACCGCCACCGCGGCCCTGACCGTCTGGCTGGCCACCCGGCTGTGACGCCGCCGTCCGCGCCCCTTGTCCACGTTGCCGACCGGGGGGAGGCGAGGCCGGGGTGTCCCTCGACGAGGGGCGACGTGGTCGGCGTGGTCGAGGTGGTCGGCGTGGTCGAGGTGGTCGGCTGACGCCTGCCGGGTGCCGACGTGACGGCCCGGCAGCGGTATCGGACGGTGCGCCGTGTACAGGTCGACCTCAATCGGTGATCGGGCTGTGACCTGCGCAGATGTGGTGATCACTAGGGTTGCCGGGTGCCGGACAGCGGCACGCTCCCGCCCGCTTCCGGCCGGCGGGTGACGGCATCTGCACCGCGCGCCGCACCCTGACGAGTCGCTCGTCCGGGCCGCGGCGTTCGAAGGAGGAACCCGCATGACCCCGTCGGCCCCGGAGGGCCCCAAGTCGGTGTGGCGGCGCAACACCGTGCTGGCCCTGGCTGCCGCCTCGCTGACCCTCCTCGCGTTCGAGGTCGGCGGATCCGACACCGAGGAAGGCAGCGCGGCCCCGGCCGCCCCGTCGTCGTCCGCCCCGTCGTCGTCCGCCCCGTCGTCGTCCGCCGTGACGAGCGCACCGGCACCGGCACCGTCCACGCCCGCGGCCGCGCCGACCGGGGGCGCCGTCGCCTCCGCCTCCGCCGGACCCGCCGCGTCGGGCGGTCCGCTGTCCGCCCGGCCGATGATCGCACTCGCCGACGCCTTCCCGGCCGAGGTCCCGGACGGTTCCGGCGGGGTGTACACCAAGGTGGGCGCCGCGACGCTGCAGGACTGCACCCAGCCCGACTCGGTCGGTCCACGGCTGATCGCCATGATCGAGAAGAGCAAGGGCTGCCTCGGGCACCAGGTCGCGCTGTACAAGGACGCCCGGAACAACCAGTTCAACCTCTCCGTCTTCACCATGAAGGACCCGGTCGACACCGTCCGCCTGGTGACCGGGCTGTCCATGGCCTTCGACTCCTACGAGGTCGGGGCCCAGGCCCCGCCGCCGGGATCCGGGCTGCCGACCCTCCCGCCGGACAGCGGCATGGTCCAGTCCTTCGCCGGCCAGGGCCGGGCGATGGTCGTCGGGCTCGGCCAGTGGTCCGACGGCCGGGTGGCCGACTACCAGAAGCTGGTCGACCGTCTCCAGCCACTGCTCACGGGCGTCTCCAAGGGCATCGGCGCGTACGAGACCGGACACTGACCCCGAGCGGTACCCGAGGCGCCCCCGACCGCCGTTCGCGCCGGGGGCGCACTCCTCGGCTCGGCCGCCGACTGCCCGCAGCACCTCGACCGCGAGGGGCGCCCGGCGCTGGGGCTCAGGCCGGCACCGGGGCTCAGCCCGGCGCCGGCTTCGGAGTCACCGTCACCCTGGTGCCGTCCGGCCTGACCAGGGCGGCGGGCCCGTCCTGCGGGCCGAGGTTGACGGAGTCGACGAAGACGGTGTCGGAGGCGGGATCGAAGTGGAGTTGCGCCCAGTCGGCCCAGGCGAGGTCCTGGTCCGTGGGCCCGCTGTGCACCCACTGCGCCCCGGCCGGCGCGGACCCGGCGAGCGCCGTGGGGATCCCCGGGGTCGAGGCGGAGGGCTTCCCGGGGGCGGTGGCGAGGACGCGCGCGACCCCACCGGGCCTCAGCTTCAGCACGGCCTTGATCATGATGTCGGTGGGCCCGGGAACCCGGTCACCCCCGGCAGGGACGTCCGCCGTCCAGCTCGCCGCGACGATCGGACCGAGTCCCGGCAGCCGCTTCTCCAGCGGCCCGACGTCGGTCCGCACCACAAGGGCCGCCGAGGTGACCGCGCTCGCGCCCGTCCCCGACGGCTCCCCCGCCGAGGCGCCGCAGCCGACGCACGTCAGCCCCGCCGTCACCACCACCACCACCGCCGCCGCCGCCGTGAGCCGTGCTCCGCGTCCCACCCCTGCCCCCTCCCGGCCGGTCCATCCACCAGCCCCTACGCTTCCCTCGGCCCACCGGTCCCCGTGGCGGCTCCGGCGGCCTGCGGAGCGCCCTTCCGTCGCCCCGGCACAGCCGGGGCCGGGATCGCTCCGGGCAGGCCGCGATTCTCGCAACCCGCCCTCGCCCCGGTCTTGGAGAAATCCGAACAGTCCGCCCACCCGCGGTTGTCAGCGGGTCAGAGCGTCGGCCGGCCGCCACCGAAGGGGGCGGGGCGGCCGCGGCGCACGGGCCGACGGGTGGTCACCAGGGGATCGGGCGGCCCTGGCGGAAGAAGCCGCCGGTGGGGCCGGAGTCGGGGAGGGTGGCGGCCCACAGGACGCCGGCCGCGCCGGTGGCGACGGGGGCACCGCCCGCGCCGCCCATGTCGGTGGCGATCCAGCCCGGGCAGACCGCGTTGACCAGCACGCCGTCGGGGCGCAGCTCGCCGGCCAGGGTGCGGGTGAGGGCGTTGAGCGCGGCCTTGGAGACGCCGTACGCCGGGGTGCCGCCGCCCATGGACGCGAGGGAGCCGCTCTCGCTGGAGACGTTGACGATCCGCGGGTGGGCCGAGCGCCGCAGCAGCGGGACGAAGGCCTGGGCGACCTGCCAGGCGCCGAAGAGGTTGGTCTCCATGGTGCGGCGCACCTCGTCGAGGTCGACGTCGACGGCCCGGCGGCCCGCGTCGTAGTTGATCGCCGCGTTGTTGACCAGGACGTCGAGGCGGCCGAACTCGGCGTCGACCGAGCGCGCGAGTTCCAGGACACCGGCGGCGTCGGTGACGTCGAGGGTGCGGGGCAGGAGGGTGCCGCGCGGGCCGCGGCCGTGGGAGAGGTCGGCGGCGGCGTTCGCGGCGGCCTCGGGGTCGCGGGCGCAGAGCAGCACGGTGTGACCGAGTTCGGCGAGCTGGCGTGCGGTCTCGCGGCCGATGCCGCGGTTGGCGCCGGTGACGAGGGAGATCGGTGCGGAGGTGTCCATGGCCGGTCCCGTTCCCCCCTCGTCCACGGCTCATCCACCCGCTCGGCGGCCGGGAGGTTCGGCGAGCGGGTCGGGCCGTACGGACGGACGGGCCGGCGCGGGAGTCCGGCAGCAGGCGCGGGAAGTCGGTGACCTTCGGGTGAACGGCGGATCGGCGTCGTGGTCGGGGTGGAGGCGGAAGCCGCGGGAGTCGATCACGTCGAGCGCGAAGCGCCGGCGGCCGGGCGGTCGGCCTTGCCCGCGTCCTCGGCCACCGTGCGGGACCGGTCGGGCCTCTTCTGGTCGTACGACGGGCACTTGGCGCGGCGCGGCCCCGTCGGCCCCGGTCCTGGCGGACGCCGTCCCGTCCTCATCGACGCCCCGTCCGACCTCGGTCCGCGGCCGCCGTCCGGCGACGGGGTGGCGCTCACCGGGGCAGGGTCTGGGTGACGCGCCACAGCCGCCGGGGCAGACCGCCTTCCTCGAAGGCGTGCACCTCCTGGAGGTTCCAGCCCTCGGCGAGGGAGTCGACCAGGTCGCGGGGGAAGAAGTGGACGGCGAAGCCGCCGTGTTCCCAGATGTCGTCGCCGTGCCCGGTGCCGGCTCCGTAGTGGGCGTCGCCGGTGTGGCGGACGGTGTAGACGAAGGTGCCGCCGGGCCGCAGTACCCGCCGGACCTCGGCGACCAGGGCGTGGATCTCCTGCGTGGACAGGGCCATGCACAGCAGCATGTGCGCGAACACCGCGTCCACCGAGGCGTCGGCCGTCGGCAGCGGCTCGCGCACGTCGTGCACCACCGTGGTGACCCGCTCCGCGGTGCCCTGGGCGACGGCGGCCCCGCGCAGTTGCTCCAGGCCGATCGGGCTGAAGTCGGCGGCCAGCACGGTGAAGCCCTCGCGGGCGAGGTACAGCGCGTCGCGGCCGTGTCCGGCGCCCAGTTCCAGCACCTCGCGGGCCCCGGCGGCCCGGAACACGCCGGCGGCGTGGACGGCCGGCTCGGAGGGTGCCTCGCCGTACATGCCCGGATGCTCGCCGTAGGTCTGCTGCCAGTGCTCGCGCTGGGCGTCGACCGGCTCCCGCTCGTGCTGCTCCCGTTCGCCCTCCGGCATCCCGGCGCCCCTCTCACCGCCCGGCCCGTGCCGGGACTCTCCTGCAGGTCAGCCTAGATCCGGCGCCGACAGGTGGCCGGGCAAGAACGGTCAGGCCGGGCGCCCCGGGGCCGGCAGGCCGGCGGCCCCGGCCGGGGTGTCCGGAGGAGGGGGATCCCCGCCGGATGCCGGGCTTGACCTCAAGTCGGGTTCAAGTTGTCTGATGATCTCCGCGGCGGTGATCACCGCCGCGGACCGGACGACAGCGAAGCGGGGAGGTACCGGAGATGACCGGCGAGGTGCTCGTGGTGGGCGACATCGCGGTGCGGGTGCGCGAGGCGGTGACCGCGGTGGTCGCCGCGCTGGAGGAGGCGTTCAACTCCAAGGACGCGGTGGCGCTGGGGGCGCAGTTCGCCGAGCACGCCTCCTGGACCAACGCGATGGGGCGCCGGCTGGACGGCCGGTCGGCGATCACCGAGTTCAGCCGGCCGGCGATGGAAGGGTTCCTGCGCGACTCCTTCGCCCGCTACGACGTGACGAAGCTGCTCGCCGTCGCCGAGGACGTGGTGGCGGTGAACGTCGCCCAGACGCCCACCGACGCCGACGGCACGCCCGTGCCGGGCCCGCACGGTGCGGCGCTCTACGTCATCGCCCGTCAGGCCGACGGGTGGAGGATCGTGGCCGGCCAGAACAACGCGGTCGACGCCCCGACCGGGGGCTGAGCGAGCCCGGGCGACGTCCGCCCGGCGTGCCGGTGCAACCGGGCGGCCCGGGTGGTCAGGTACCGCTGCTCCGGCACGCTGGTGGTCCTGGCCGCCGCCGCGCGGTAGTGGTCCAGCGCGGCCGCCGTCTCCCCCGCCATCTCCAGCAGGTGGGCCCGTACGGCGTGGACCCGGTGGAGGTCCGCGGGGAGCCCGCCGTCGGCGTCGAGGTGGTCGAGCAGTTCCAGCGCGGCGCGCGGACCGTCGACCATCGCGAGGGCGACCGCGCGGTTGAGCGTGACCAGCGGGCCGGCGGCCACCTGTTCCAGCAGCCTGTACAGGCCGAGGATCTGCGGCCAGTCGGTGTCCTCGGCGCGGGCGGCCTCGTCGTGGACGGCCGCGACGGCGGCCAGCACCCGGTACTCGCCCGGCCGCCCCGGGCGGGTGAAGGAGCCGCGGAGCAACACAGCGCCTTCCGCGATCAGGGCGCGGTCCCAGCGGGTGCGGTCCTGCTCGGCCAGCGGGATCAGCTCGCCGTGCGGGCCGGTGCGCGCGGGCCGGCGGGCCTCGGTCAGCAGCATCAGCGCCAGCAGCCCGGTCGTCTCGCCCTCGGCCGGCAGGCTCCGGTGCAGCTGCCGGGCCAGCCTGATCGCTTCGCCGGAGAGGTCCGGGCGGTTGAGGACCGGGCCCCCGGAGGCGGTGTAGCCCTCGTTGAAGAGCAGGTACAACACGTGGAGCACGCTGCGCAGCCGCCCGGGCCGGTCCGGCGCGCCCGGCGCCGGCACCTCGAACACGGTCGAGGACGTCTTGAGGCGCTGTTTGGCCCGGCTGATGCGCTGCGCCATCGTCGCCTCGGGGACGAGGTAGGCGGCCGCGATCTGGGCGGTCGTCAGGCCGGCGACGGCCCGCAGTGTCAGGGCGATCGCCGAGGCGGGCGTGAGCGCCGGATGGCAGCACATGAACAGCAGGGCCAGTGAGTCGTCGGCCGCCGGCCCCGGCGTCGGGGGCGGTTCGGCTGCCACGCGTTCCTCACGTCGCCGCCGGGCCGCCTCGCTGCGCATCAGGTCGGTGTGGCGGCGGGTGGCGGTGCGCAGCAGCCAGCCGTGCGGGTTGTCCGGTACGCCGTGTGCGGGCCAGTACCGGGCGGCGGTGATCAGGGCTTCCTGGACGGCGTCCTCGCACGCGCAGAAGTCCCCGGACCGTCGTACGAGGGCGCCGAGGACCTGCGGCGCCAGCGAGCGCAGCAGGTCCTCGATCACGGGCCGGTCGGTCACGGGCCGGCCGGTCACAGGTCGAAGGCGGCGTCGGTCATCACCTGGCGCACCTCGACCGGTTGGCGCGTGGGTATCCCGCCGGGACCGGGCACGGCCGAGATCCTCGCGGCGATCTCCAGGGCGCGGGCCTCGGAGTCCACCTCGACGACATTGAAGCCGGCCAGGACCTCCTTGGACTCCGGGAAGGGGCCGTCGGTCACCACCGGCGCCGAAGTACCGTCCGAGCGGACGATCCTGGCCAGGCGCGGGTCGGCCAGCGGGGTGAACCGCACCATCTCCCCGCTCGCGACCAGTTCCTTCGTCAGGGCGGCGTAGTAGTCGAAGTGCGCCGCGATGTCGTCGGGCGCCCATTCGTCCATGGGCCGCTCGACCACTCCGCCGTCGTGGTTGACCATCAGCAGGAACTTCGGCACGTGCACTCCTTGATCGTCGGCGCGCCCAGTGTGGCGTACCCACCCCGTGAACGGAGCCGGCACGTGGTCCTCGACATCACCCGGGGACGAATCTTCGAGTCACGTTCCACCACGGGGAACGGCGGGCATGCGTGGCCGCACTTTCTGTGAAGCCTCATCACCTCGGGGCCGGCGGGGGTGACGGGGCACCGGCACCCCCGGTGCTCGGGGCGGGGAGATCACTCACTCGCCGGGGCGACGGCACCCGGGGCTCCGGGAGGCCGGCCGTTCCCACCCATGGCGCCTCCGGCATGGCGGCACATCAGTCCTCGACCGCACCCGAGGAGTTGACGCTCGCCGGCCGCCACCGCGCACCCGGTGGCCGGCGACCTGCCGTCCCGTCCGATCGCAGTGCTGTCGTGGTCCGGGGTCAAGGTCATCCGGGTCACGGCTCTGTCCCGGTGATCGGCAATGGCGACGGCGGGGTGCGGTGGTGGGGTGAACCCGGCATCCGTGCAGGTCAGCGGCGGGGTGCGGGACGGCACGGCGGGCGACGGCGCGGGTGGTTCGCGGCCGTACGTGTCACAGCACTGTCCTGGGGACGGCCCGGGCGGAACGGTTCGTCCGCGAAGGCGGTCCTGGTCTTCGGAAACCCGCTCGCACCGAGCACCCGACAGCACCACCCACCCGGAGGAACACACCGTGCGCGTCCGCAAGCCCGCCTTCGCCGCCCTGGCCGTCGCCGCCGCCCTCTCGCTCACCGCCTGCCAGGACAACGAGACGGGCCCCGCCCAGGGCGCCCCGACCGCCGCCCCGACCGCTCCCACCGGGGCCTCCCCCAGCGGCGCTCCGGCCTCCGGTGGCCCGGCTTCGGGCGCTCCGGCCGCCGGCGGTACGGCCTCGGGCGGTACGGGGAAGGGCGGCACACCGTCCGCCGCCGCGCCGGCCGGCTCCGCCGGGGCCGGGAAGACCGCCAAGTGCCGGACCGCGGACCTGACCATCACCGCCGCGGACCGCACCATCTCCGGCGACCCCGAGAACACCGTCGTGGTCGAGCTGAAGAACCACAGCGGCAAGGACTGCTCGCTCTCCGGGTACGCGGGCGTCGACCTGAAGACCTCCGCCGGCACACTGTCCGCGAAGCGCACCGGCGAGCCGGTCGTCACGGGCGTCGTGGCGAACGGCAAGTCGACGTACTTCGGCATCACCTACCCGGCCAACACCTCGGGCGGCTCCGGCGTGCGGATCACCAACCTGGTG
>NZ_JBSGFD010000229.1:0-12384 GCF_053603215.1 Kitasatospora sp. NPDC004240
CGGACGGCGGCGCGGGCGGTGGCGCGCGGGCGGGCCGGGGTCACGGGCTGCCCGCGATGCGCGCCCGGCTGCGCCAGCTGGGCGGCACCCTGACCGTGGAGAGCACCCCCGGCGAGGGCACCGTCGTCTCCGCCGCGATCCCCCTGGAGGCCCGATGAGCACCGCAGGCCCGATGAGCACGCCGTCCGCCGACGCCCGCGTCCGGCTGCTGGTCTGCGACGACCACGCGGTCGTCCGGGCCGGGCTGCTGGCGCTGCTGGCCAGCGCCGGTGACTTCGAGGTGGTCGGCGAGGCCAGCAGCGGGGAGGAGGCGGTGGCCCTGGCCGCCCGGCTGGCGCCGCAGGTGGTGCTGATGGACCTGCAGCTCGGCGAGGGCATCGACGGGGTGGAGGCCACCCGCCGGATCACCGCCGCGCCGGGGGCGCCGCACGTGCTGGTGCTCACCACGTACGACACCGACGCCGACATCACCCGGGCGATCGCCGCCGGCGCCACGGGCTACCTGCTCAAGGCCGAGCGCCCGGAGGAGCTGTTCGCGGCGGTGCACGCGGCGGCGCTGGGCCGTACGGTGCTCTCCCCGCCGGTGGCCTCCCGGGTGATGGCGCAGATGCGGGCGCCGGCGCCGCAGCTGACCGAGCGCGAGCAGGAGATCCTGGCGCAGCTGGCGCAGGGGCTGGGCAACCGGGAGATCGCGCGGGCGCTGTTCATCAGCGAGGCCACCGTGAAGACCCACCTGGGGCGGATCTACGACAAGTTGGGCGTCGACACCCGGGCGGGCGCGGTGGCCGTCGCCAAGGAGCGCCGGCTGCTGCGCTGACCCCGAGGGGGTCGGAGTGTCGGGTTCCGCCGGCCGCTGCGGGCCCACCGGAGGGTCCGCGTGCGGTGCCTGCCGGGCCGGGTCGGACCGGTCGGCATGGCGACGGCCCAGGTGGGGCAGGCTCAGGCGGGGAGCGGACCGTTCGTGGAATTCCCATTGACAAACCAACCACGCGGTTTGTTAGCGTGAGTTCACGACGTCCCCGATGCCAGGGGGTGCGGGGGGATCCGCGCCGGGGCCGTACGGCACGGTGGCGCGGAGCGTGTCCGGGGGGGCTCGCTCCGCGCTCACCCGTACCCGGGCCCGGTCGTACCGGGCCCGGGGCCCTCCGGACCGGCCTCAGTCGAACGCCGTCCAGAACGAGCAGCGCACCTGGGCCATGCCCGGCGGCTCCGCCGGAGCCGCCGGACCGTCCACCGGACGGGGCAGGACGGCCGAGCGGGCCACCCCGGGCGAGGTCGCGACCAGCCGGGCGCCGCCGAGGACGTCGAAGCAGAGCGTGAGCTGGTAGCCGTACCGGGTGACCGCACGGATCGCGGACAGCTCGGCGTTCACCGAGGTGATGACGGAGCCCCGGCGGCGCCAGTGCAACTCCACCATGTCCAGCAGCACCGCGCGCCGGCCGGTCGCGATCAGCGTCGCGATCTCCCGGCTGCGGCTGACGTACCACTGGACGCCGGGCCCGCCCGGGTCGCACTCGGGCAGCGGCAGCCGGGCGCCGGCACCGGACTCCCCGGAGCGCCAGAGGAGTTCGGGGCGGACGGCGTCCAGGGTGTCCCCCAGCAGCTCCTCGCAGTGCCCGGCCGCCTCGGCCTGGTCGCGCGGCCCCGGCGGGCCCGACGCCCCGGACGAGCGGTAGCGCCCGTACGGCGGGCACGGCCCCCCGACGGCCGCCCGGAACCGGCCACCGCCGCCCGGGTCGTCGCCCGGGCCACCGCGTGGCACGCCGCCGGGGATCTCGACGTTCACTTCGGCACCACCCCTGGTCGCGTTCGGCTCGGCCGGCCGCCGGGTTCGGCGTCGGCCGTGGAGACCGGCCCGGGGTGCGCGGTGTCGGCCGCGGGGCCCCGGGTCCACCCCTTGGACGGCCAACGGGGTGGGATCAGTTGCGCCCGAACCGGCCCGCCCTCCCCCTCAGGCGCACCCGAACGGCACGCCGGTCAACCTATATGACGACACATCAGCACCCTCCGCCCGGTCGGGTGTACGCGTCACGACCGGCCCGCTGCGTACACTGCACGGAGTAGTGCAACCGGAGGACGAACCGAGGGACACGCCGATGAGCAGCGCTCCGACGAGCAGGACAGCGACGACCGGCGGGGCCGCCACGGGCGCCGGCCCCACGGCGGGCTCGCGCCGGATGCCCGAGAAGCGGCGGGCGATCGCCCGCGCGGCGGGCGTGGTGTTCGGCCGCGAGGGCTACACCCGGGCCAGCGTGGACGTGATCGCCGCCGAGGCCGGGGTCTCCAAGCGCACGATCTACAACCACTTCGGGGACAAGGAGCGGCTGTTCCTCTCGGTCGCCCTGGAGACCGCCGGCGAGCTCACCGAGGTCATCGCCGGACTGGCGGACCGCCATCTGCACAAGATCGTCGACCTGGAGACCGACCTCACCGCCTTCGCCGTGGACCGGTTCCGGGCGGTGATCTCGGCCGGCGACCACGCCGCCCTGGGCCGCACCATCCGCGCCGAGGCGGGCAACATCCCGCCGGACGTGCTGCGCGCCTGGCTGGAGGCCGGCCCGCTGGCCTCCCAGCGCGACCTCGCCGCCCACTTCACCCGCCTCGCCGACCAGGGCCTGCTGCGCTTCGACGACGCCGAGCTCGCCACCACCCACTTCACCCTGCTGACCTTCAGCGGTGCGGCCGACCGCACCTTCTTCGGCGCGGTGCCCGTCCCGGAGGCCGAGCTGCTCCCGGGGATCACGGCCGGGGTGCGGGCCTTCCTGCGGCTGTACGGCTGACGCGGGCGGTCCGGGCGCCCCGGGCCGTCCGGGCGGCCCGCCGGACCGCACGGGCCTTTGCCGGGCCCAAAAGTACACTGCACCGTGTAGTTGCATGCTTAACCTGCACTGTGTAGTTTACTTTCACGTCAGCACCGCACAGCGGGGCAACCGCTCCACCGAACAAGGGACTTCAGCCATGCGCAGCGTCACCGTCGGCACCGCCCGGATCCCCTACCGCGTCATCGGCACCGGTCCCGCCCTGGTCCTCGTCCACGGCACCGGCCCCGGCTCCGGCATGTGGGACCACCTGCTCGACGCCTTCACCGACCGCTACACCGTGATCCTCCCCGAGCTCTCCGGCAGCGAGAGCGCCGAGGACGACGGCGGCCCGCTCGCCGTCGAGACCCTCGCCGACCAGGTCAACGCCGTCATCGAGGACGCCGGCGCCAGCCCCGCGCACCTGGTGGGCTTCTCGCTCGGCGCGGTCGTCGCCACCGCCGCCGCGGCCCGCCGCCCCGACCTGACCCTCCGTCTGGTCGCCGCCGCCGGCTGGGTGAACGCGGACGACGAGTACCTGCGCAACATGATGACCGTGTGGCTCGCCATCGCCGACAACCCCGCCGCCTTCGGCCGCTACGCGACCATGACCGCCTTCAGCGGGGACTTCCTCAACCGGATCGGCCGCGAGGCCGTCGAGGCCAACGCCGCCTTCATGCGGCCCACCCCCGGCACCCTGCGGCACATCGGGCTCAACACCACCCTGGACATCACCGCCCTGCTCCCGGACGTCCAGGCCCCCACCCTGGTCATCGGCTGCGCCCAGGACGCCACCATCCCGGTCGCCAACGCCCGCCGGCTGCACGCCGGGATCACCGGCAGCGAGTACACCGAGTTCGACAGCGGCCACGTGGTGGTCTTCGAGCAGCCGGAGGCGTTCACCGAGGCCGTCCACGGCTTCCTCGCCGCCGTCTGAGCCCGCCCGGAGCCGCTCCCACCCCGCACCACACCGCCCCGGCCCCACCCTGCACCCGCCCCGCCCCGCTCCACCCTGCCCCGTCGGTCGCCGCCCCCGCCCTCCCCCGTGATCCGGAGCGCTCCGGGTCACGGCCCGGTGGCCGTGCTCCCCTCCCGCGGCCGGGCCGCGGCGGGCGGGGGCGTCCGGGGCAGCCGGGCCGCGGCCGCCAGGCCGATCAGCCCGACCAGGGCGAGGGTGCCCATCGCCGCGGCGTACGCGTGGTCGGTGAGCCCGGCCACCAGGATGGTCCCGGCGATGGCGGTGCCGAAGGAGGAACCGAGGTTGGAGACGCTGCGGGAGAGACCGGAGATCTCGCCCTGCCGCTCCTCCGGGAAGGCCGACTGGACGACGTTCACCGAGGGCGTCAGCATCACCCCGAGCCCGAGGCCGATCAGCAGCAGGCCCGGCGCGAACGCCCACGGGCCGGGCGTGCCCGCGACGAGGGCGATGAGCACGCCGACGCCGACCACGGTGAGGGCGAACCCGGCCATGATCAGCGTCCGTTGCGGCCGCCGCTCGGCGAGCCGTTCGGCGGCGAGGGAGGAGACGAGCAGTCCCACGGTGGCCGCGGTGAAGATGACACCGGTCTGGATCGCGTCGTAGCCGCGCACCACCTGGAGGAAGGTGGCCACGGTGAACGAGGTGCCCATGAGCAGCAGCCACTGCGCGTTCTGGGTGATCAGGCCGAGGTTGGAGACCCGTTCGCGGAACAGGCTGGTCGACAGCAGCGGTTCGCGCCCGGCCCGTTCCTCCGCCCGCACCCAGCGCAGGAACCACGCCAGCACCAGCACGCCCGCGGCCAGCAGACCGAGCATCAGCCACAGATCGTTGTCCGCCGCGAGGATGCCCATCACCACCAGGACCAGGCCGGCGGCCGACAGCACCGCGCCCCGGACGTCGAAGTGGCGGGACGGGTCCGGCGGCAGCGGGTCGGTGATCGACCGGCTCAGCACGATGATCACCGCGATCACCAGGGCCTGGAAGACGAACGCGGCCCGCCAGCTGATCCCGGTGGTGATCAGCCCGCCGATCAGCGGTCCGGCCGCCGCCCCGACGCCGCCGGCCGCCATGATCACACCGAACGCCCGGGCCCGGGAGGCCGTGTCCGTGTGGAGCAGCGTGGTCAGGATGTAGACGGGCGGGATCAGCAGGGCCGTGCCGACGCCCTCCAGGAGGGAGTTGCCCAGGATCAGCACGCCGAGCCCGGGCGAGACCGCGCTGACCAGCGCCCCGACCCCGTACACCGCGAGGCCCACGAGGAAGCAGCGCTTGCGCCCGTAGCGGTCGGTGAGCTTCCCGCCGGGGATCATCAGGGCGGCCATGACCAGCAGGAACACGGTGATCGCCACCTGCACGCCCTGGACGGTGGTGTCCAGGTCCTGGCTGATGTCGTTGATCATCACGTTCATGTTGGAGCCGGCGAAGCTGCAGATGAACTGGGCCAGCGCCAGCGGCGCCAGGATCCGCGAACCGGCCGTCCGCCGGTCCGCGCTCACGGCCGGCGCCCGCCGTCGTCGCCACGGCCCCCGTCCGGGCACCCCCCGTCCGGGCGCCCCTCGGCGCGGTCGAGCTCCTCGTCCAGGGCGAGCGCCGCGGCGACCAGCGCGAGGTGGGTGAAGGCCTGCGGGAAGTTGCCGAGCTGCTCGCCGGAGGGCCCGATCTCCTCGGCGAAGAGGCCCACGTGGTTGGCGTAGGTGAGCATCTTGTCGAAGGCGTAGCGGGCCTGGTCGAGGCGCCCGGATCGGGCGAGCGCCTCCACGTACAGGAAGCTGCAGAGGGTGAAGGTGCCCTCGGAGCCGCGCAGTCCGTCGGGCGAGGCGGCCGGGTCGTAGCGGTACACCAGGCTGTCGCTGACGAGCTCCTCGTCCATCGCGTCCAGGGTGCTGAGCCAGTCGGGATCGGTCGGCGAGAGGAAGCCGACCCGGGGCATCAGCAGCAGCGAGGCGTCGAGCACCTCGGTGTCGTAGTGCTGCACGAAGGCCTTGCGCTTCTCGCTCCAGCCGCGGTCGGTGATCTGCTCGAAGACCTCGTCGCGGGTCCGCTGCCAGCGCCCCAGGTCCGCCGGACGGCCGTGGGCGAGGGCGAGCCGGATGGCGCGGTCGAAGGCGACCCAGGTCATCAGGCGGCTGTAGGTGAAGTCCTGCCGGCCGCCGCGGGTCTCCCAGATGCCCTCGTCCGGACGGTCCCAGTTCTCGCAGAGCCAGTCGATGAGCCCGGCGAACGCCCGCCAGCCCCGGATCCCCCCGATGTCCTCGGACTGCGCCATCGCGTAGGCGGCCTCGCCGTAGATGTCGAGCTGGATCTGGTCGGCGGCCGCGTTGCCGGCCCGGACCGGGGCGGAGCGGCGGTAGCCCTCCAGGTGGTCGAGGACCTCCTCGGTCAGGTGCGGCTCCCCGTCCACCCGGTACATGATCTGCAGCGGCTCCCCGGACTCCGTCCCCCCGGCCTCCAGGCGCTCGCGCAGCCAGTGGCGGAAGGCGTCGGCCTCGGCCGTGAAGCCGAGGTCGATCAGCGCCCGTACGGAGAGCGAGGCGTCCCGGATCCAGGTGTAGCGGTAGTCCCAGTTGCGCTCGCCGCCGATCTGCTCGGGCAGGCCCATGGTGGCGGCAGCGATGGGCGCGCCCGTGGGGGCGTACGTGAGCAGCTTGAGGGTGATGGCGGAACGGCTGACCATCTCGTGCCAGCGGCCGCGGTAGCGGGAGGAGCGCAGCCAGGACAGCCAGAAGTCGCGGCAGCCGTCGAAGGCGTCGGTGATCTCCTCCACCGTGGGCGTCGCCCCGCCGGGGCGCCCGCTGAGCCCACCGCCGTCGTCCGCCTCGCAGGTCAGGACGACGGCGGCGCTCTCGCCGGCCCCCAGGGTGAAGCGGGCGGAGACGTCGGTGCCCTCGACGTGCAGCGGGACCGCCTCCGTGGCCTGCAGGTGCAGGTCGGTGCCGGGCCCGTGGAAGACCACGCTGCCGTCCTCCAGGCGGTCCAGCGTGTGCGGGGCCCTGCCGTAGTCGAAGCGGGGCCGGCAGCTCAGCTCGAAGGGCAGGCTGCCACGGACCACCCGGACGGCGCGGATCAGCCGGTGCCGCGGGGCGGGCTCCGCCGAGGCGATCGGCTCCATGAAGTCGACCACCTCGCCGACGCCGCCCGGGGCCATGAACCGGGTGACGAGCACGGCCGTGTCCGGCAGGTACAGCTGGCGCACGGTGGTCCGCTCACCGGAGTCGGCGGCCAGTCGGCAGTGGCCGCCCCGGTCGCTGTCCAGCAGCGAGGCGAACACGCTCGGCGAGTCGAACCGGGGGGTGCACCACCAGTCCACGGTCCCGTCGGCGGCGATCAGCGCCGCCGTCTGCAGATCGCCCACCAGCCCGTGGTCCGCGATCGGGGGGTAGTCGTTCATCGCGTCTCCTCCCAGGGAGCCGCGGCCGGGGCACGTCACCGCCACCGCCGGCGGGAGCCCGAGGCCGGCCGCCGGCCCCCCACCATGCTCACCGCACCCCCACCCCACCGCATCCCGACCCGCCCGGGCCGCCCCACCCCCACCCCGGGCCACCCCGGCCCCGGACAACACGAAAGCCGCAGGTCCGGGGACCTGCGGCTTTCGGAGCTGGAGCGGGCGACGAGAATCGAACTCGCGCTCTAAGCTTGGGAAGCTCATGTTCTACCATTAAACTACGCCCGCCTGACGAGCCGTCAGAGACCGCTCGACCACCGTCACTGTACCCCATCCGGCACGGGGCCTGCACGGACGGGTGGAGGCACGTGGCGCGGCGCCTCGGCGGGGCGGCCGAGGGCGTACTGTGTGGCCCGCTCGGGGTGGTCCGGCGGGCGGGACCGGGGGCGGCGAGCCTCGGTGTGGAATGTCCGGAAGATCCCCTAGTGTGACGCTGTCCCGGGGGCTCGGCCCGTCGGGGCGCGACGAGTACGGGTGAGCACTGGGTAAGGATGGGAAGGGGATCGATGGAGCAGCGCGCCGTCGTTCGTTGTGCCGAGGGGCACCTGTTCAGCACCACCACGTTCCCGATGCAGAACCTCGGACCGGGCCGGCTCGGGCCGGGCCGGCTGATCCGCTGTCCGCAGTGCGGACGGCTGCGCAGCTCGGTGCTGGCCGACCCGCGGGAGCTGTCCGAGCCGCAGCTGGCCCGGGCACTGCGGCTGGAGGCCGCCGAGTTCCTCGCCTGAGCGGGGCGTGGGTGACGGATGTGACGAGAGGGGCGCCGGACGGATTCGTCCGGCGCCCCGCCGTGCACGTAACCTCGAACCGTGCTGCTCTCTGACAAGGACATCCGGACCGAGATCGACAAGGGTCGGGTCGTCATCGACCCCTTCGACCCCGCCATGATCCAGCCCTCCAGTATCGACGTGCGCCTCGACCGCTTCTTCCGCGTGTTCGAGAACCACCGGTACCCGCACATCGACCCCTCCGAGGAGCAGCCGGACCTGACCCGGCTGGTCGAGCCGGAGGGCGAGGACGCGTTCATCCTGCACCCGGGCGAGTTCGTGCTCGCCTCCACGTACGAGGTCATCACGCTGCCCGACGACGTGGCCTCCCGGCTGGAGGGCAAGTCGAGCCTCGGCCGCCTGGGCCTGCTGACGCACTCCACGGCCGGCTTCATCGACCCCGGCTTCAGCGGCCACGTCACGCTGGAGCTGTCGAACGTGGCGACCCTGCCGATCAAGCTCTACCCGGGGATGAAGATCGGGCAGCTCTGCCTGTTCCGGCTCTCCTCCCCCTCCGAGCACCCGTACGGCTCCGAGCGGTACGGGTCGCGCTACCAGGGCCAGCGGGGCCCGACGCCGTCCCGCTCGTACCTGAACTTCCACCGCACCGGGGTCTGAGACCCGGCGGGCGGGCCGGACCGGCGTCGGCCGGGCCGGGCGGCAGGACCAGAGCGCACGCGACGGAGCGGGCGGCCACCCCACGGGAAAGGGGAGTGGCCGCCCGCTCCTTGCGCATGCCCGGACGGGCGCGGGTACGGGTCAGGGTACGGGTCAGGCGCGCTCGGGCCGGGTGACGGCGACGAGCTCGCCGCCGTCCTCGGAGAGCCGCAGCTCGGTGGTGAGCCCCACCAGCTGGCCGAGGTGGTGCAGGTGGGTGCCGCCGCAGAAGATCTGCGCGCCGCCCTCGGGGAGCTCGCAGTGCCACTGGCGGCGGGCGGTCAGCTCGGGGCCGGGGACCTCGATCCGCACCGGCGCGTCGGCGGCCACCCAGGCGGCCAGCCGGGCGTTGACGGCCTCGGTGAGCGCGGGCAGCGCCTCGGCGAGGGCCGGGAACTCCTCGGTGGCCTCGGTGGTGAAGCCCTTCTTGCGCAGCGACTTGCCGAGCCGGTAGGTGTCGGTGCTCGCCTCGGTGTCCATGACCGAGGAGGCCATCGCGAGGCTGTCGAAGTCCGGGTGGCCGAAGGCGTCGGCGCGGCCCGGGTCCTTGCGCCAGCGCGGGGCGAGCGCGGCGTTCAGGGCGAGGGCGAGCAGGTGGCAGCCGCTGTGCGAGGCGCACAGGGCGGCGCGGCGCTCGGGGTCGACGGCCAGCGTGGCGACGGCGCCGGCGATGTCGCCCGGGTCGCCCTCGACCACGTGCAGGACCAGCCAGGACCACTCCTCGTCACCGCGCCGCACCGGGATGTCGGCCCCCACCAGCAGCTCGCCGCCCTCGGGCCCGACGGCGCCGGTCAGGCAGTCCACGACGGCCAGCCCGGTGCCGTTCACGGTCAGCGTGCCGAGGTCGGCCGGCTGGTCGGGCCAGGTGTGGTCGAGCGGGTGGAACGGGGTCGCCTCGGTGACGACGGCGTACCGGCCGTCGGCCAGCGGCCGCACCGCGAGGACCGGCGACTCGCCGGTGACCGCCCCGGCGGGGAAGCTGACGTGGGTGGTGGGGAGGGTCATGTGGGCTGGCTCCGTGCGGATCGGTGCGAGGGTGGAAGCGGAACGGGCCCCGAACCGATCCGGGGCCCGTCGACCATTCTCCCTCGTACCCGGACCACCCGGCCGCCGCGGCGACCGGTACGGGCCCCGGGCCCAGGCCGGGCGCCGGGTGCCGAGCGCCGGGTGCCGAGCTCAGGACAGCGTCGGCAGCTTGATCAGCACCAGCAGCGCCAGCAGCTGGAGCGAGGCCGCCCCGACCGCCTTCCCCCACGGCAGGTCGTGCACCCGGCGGACCATGGTGGTCAGCAGCACGGCGCACAGCAGCCAGGTCACCCAGCCGACCGCCTGCACCACCACGTTGTCGGACGGCAGGAAGAGCGCCAGCAGCAGCCGCGGCGCGTCGGTGGTCCAGCCGATCAGCACGGCCAGCCCGATCGTCGACTTCCAGGGGCCGTCCCCGCCGAACTGCCGGGCGAGCCCGTAGGTGACACCGCCGAGCGTGGCGCCGGCCACGGTGAAGCCGATCGCGGCGGCCAGCATCCCGGTCAGTGCGACGGTGAAGGTGGAGTTGAAGATGTCGTCGCGGGTCATCCCCATGCCGAGCACGGCCAGCGCGCCGTACAGCAGCGAGACGGTGAGCGCGGGCAGCCACACCTGGTGGTCGCGGGTGCGGTCGAAGGTCGCGGCGGGGGCGCGGAAGATGCCGGTCAGCAGCTCGCGCCAGGGCGGACGCGGGCCGGCGACGTGCGGCGCGGCCTGCCCCCCGGCCCGGTAGACGGCCACGTTGTCCCGCTGGTAGCCGTCCTGCTGGTACCCGTCCTGCGGGTACGCCTCCGGGCCGTAGCCGTCGTACCCGGGGTAGCCGCCCTGCGGCTGGCCCGGGCCGTAGCCGTCGTAGCCCTGGTCGTAGTACTCCGGCCCGGGCTGCTGCTGCCCGTACGGCGGCGGGTAGCCCTGGTACGGCCCGCCCGCGTAGGGGTCGCCGCCGGTCGGGAAGGCCCGGGTGTGCCCGGGCTGGTCGGCGGCGTAGGGGTCGTACCCCTGGGCGCCGGGTGCTCCCGGGTGCGGGCCGGTGAAGTACTCCGGCCCGTCCGGTGCCTGCCCGTACCCCCCATGACCCCCCGGCCCCGGGTGCGGCGGAGGCGCCGACCACCCGCGGGGGTCGGCGCCCTGACCGTTGTCGTTTCGATTGCCAGCCACGCTTCGAAGGTACCCGTCCGGCTGACTCCGCGTCGGCCGGGCACCGGCCCGGGGCCGGATTGCAGCAAGCCTGTGACCGGTCCCCGCGGCGGCCGGGGCGGGCCCGGCGCCCGCCGGAGCGGTGCTACCGCTGGGCGGCGATCGTCGGGCCGTGCACCGCGGCCGCGGCGGAGGCGCCCGCCGGGCAGCCGCCGGGGCCGGCCGAGGTGCGGACGGCGCCGACCGGCAGCAGGGTGCCGCAAGCGATCCGGACGCCGTTCGGCAGCTCGTTGTCGGACTCGACGATCGCACCGTCGCCGATCACCGCGCCGTCCAGCGCGGTCCGGGCGCCGACGGTGGCGTACGCGCCGACGATGGAGTCCTTGACCAGGGCGTCCGGGCCGACGGCCGCACCGGGCAGGATCACGCTGCCCTCGACGATGGCGCCGGCCTCGACGACCGCGCCCTCGGAGACCACGGTGCCGCCGCTGAGCACCGCGCCCGGGTGGACGGTGGCGCCGGGCAGCAGCAGGGCGTCCCCGGTGGGGCCGGGCACGGCCGGCGAGTCGACCTTGCCGAGCACCAGGTCCGCCGAGCCGCGCACGAAGGCGGCGGGGGTGCCGAGGTCGAGCCAGTACGAGGTGTCCACCACGCCGCGCAGCAGCGCGCCGGTGGCCAGCAGCTCGGGGAAGGTCTCGCGCTCGACGGAGACCTCGCGCCCGGCCGGGATGCGGTCGATCACCGAGCGGGTGAAGACGTAGCAGCCGGCGTTGATCTGGTCGGTGACGATCTGCTCGGGGGTCTCCGGCTTCTCCAGGAACTCCAGCACCCGCCCGTCCGCGTCGGTGGGGACGAGCCCGAAGGCCCGCGGGTCCTCCACCCGGGTCAGGTGCAGGGTGACGTCGGCGCCGGCGGCCACGTGGCCGTCGCGCAGGGCCGCGATGTCGACGCCGGACAGGATGTCTCCGTTGAAGACCAGCACCGGCTCGTCCGGCCCGCAGGTGAGGCCGGAGGCGGCGTTGCGGATGGCGCCGCCGGTGCCCAGCGGCTCCCGCTCGGTCAGGTAGACCAGCTCGATGCCGTACGGGGCGCCGCCCTGGAAGTGGTCCTCGAAGACCTCGGCCAGGTAGGAGGTGGCCAGGACCACCCGGGTCACCCCGGCCGCGGCGGCGCGGGCGAGCTGGTGGGCGATGAACGGGACGCCCGCGACGGGGCACATCGGCTTGGGGGTGTGGGTGGTCAGCGGGCGCAGTCGCGTGCCCTTACCACCGACCAGCATGATCGCTTCGGTCATGGTCTGCGCTGTTCCCCTTGTGCTCTGTGCGGCCCGGCCCGGGCGGGCCGGTACCTCCGGTCGTGGTGCGTAGGCGCCTACTGTATTTCCTTCCACCACGGACGCCGCCCGGTGGTCGTCCGGTTGGTACGACCAGCGCATGAATCGCGGTGAAGGCCGTTCGGAGTGGTGCGCGGCACCCCTCGGCCCGGCCCGGTGACCGGCCCCGGCGGCGGCCCGGGAAAAGCCCGGCGGCGGCCCCGGGGAACCCCCGCAGCGGCCCGAAAAGCCCGGCCCGGCGGGTG
>NZ_JBSGFD010000230.1:0-12253 GCF_053603215.1 Kitasatospora sp. NPDC004240
GGCCCGGCGACTGCCGGCCGCGCTCGGCCCGGTGACGACCTGGCTCGCCGCCCTGGCCGCGGACCCGGCGCTGGACGCCGACATCCGGCTCGCCGCCCTCGTCCACCGGGCCGCCTGCACACCGGAGGCGATCGACGCCGGCCTCGTCCCGACGGCGACCGACCTGCTCCAGCGGCTCACACCCGGGCCCGCGCCCGAGAGCGAGGGCGATACCCGGGCCGCGGCCGGCTGCGGGCCGTCCGCCTGCACGGACGTCGCCGCCGAACCCGCACCGGACCCGGGTGTCCCGCCGCAGCTCGCCGCCGCCTTCGCCGACCTCGACCGGCACGGCCGGGTGCACTCCCCCACCACCGAGCTGCTGACCACCCTCCACCGGGTGCTGGACGCGCGGGTGCCCGAGCGCACGGCCCTGCTCACCGCCCAACTCCGCAGCCCGGACCGGGCCACCCGCTACGACGCCATCGCCATGGCCAAGGCCCTGATCGGCTCCTGGCGCGGCGACCACACCGGCCTCGTCCGGCTGCTGGCCGACTGCCTGCTGCCCCAGGACCCGCACACCGCCGCCGAAGCGGCCGAGGCCCTCGGCCACCTCCCCGCCGCCCTCGCCGAACCCGCCCGCGAACCACTCGCGGCCCTCGTCGAGGCCCACCGCACCGCCCACGGGCCGAACGTGTGGGCCGCACCGCACCCACTGCTGCGCCGGGCCCACCAGGCGACGGTCACGGCACTGGCCCACCTCGGCGACGAGCGCGCCCTGCCCGCTCTGCTGACGGCGCTGGACACCGGCACCGATGCCTGGCGCGCCGTACAGGTCGCCGGTCACCTCCCCCAGGCCGCCGGGGAGCTGCTGCCGAGGCTGGCCCGGCGCCTGGCCGACGCGGACTTCTCGAAGGACTGGTACTGGTCGGACGCCTGCGGGCTGGTCGCCGCCCTTCGCCGGCTCGGCGATCCGGCGGCCGTCCCCGCCTTCACCGCGGCCCTCATCGCGGCCGTCCGCCAGGAGCATCGGCGCGGCGCGGCCGCGGCCCTCGACGCGCTGGCCCGCTTCGGGACCGACGCCGCCTGCGCCCTGGAGACCATCCGGCCGCTCGCCGACGCCGAGGACCTCGACCTGCGCCTCGCCGCGGCAGGAGCCCTGTGGGAACTCGAACGCGACCCCGCGGACGCCGTGCCGCGGCTGACCGACCTGCTCGACACCCACACGCGCAGCGACGCGGCCGACCTCCTCGGCCGGATCGGGGCGCCGGCGGCCGCGGCCCTGCCCCAGCTGCGGCAGCTGCTCCGATCCGAGTACTCCCGGGTGCGCGTCGCCGCCGCGATCTACGACATCGGCGGCCCGGCCGAGGCGGAGGTCGTCCTGCCGGCGCTGCTGGAGGTCTGGGAGAGCAACGACGCGGGTGCCGACCACGTCCTGGAGTGCCTGCGGCGGATGGGCCCCGCCGCCGCGCCCGCCCTTCCCCGGATCCGCGCGGAACTCGCCCTGGCCCGTCGCAGCGGCGGCTTCTTCGGGAGCGTCGAGAACGACGAGGCACTGCAACGCACCGGCCGGGCCGTCATCGACCAACTGGCCTGACACGAGTCCGCGCGCGGGGACCTCCTACGACGTCCCCTGACCGGTACGCGTGCACGGCCCCGCGGGTCCACGTGCACCGCCGCGCGCGTCGGGGTGGGGCCCGTCAGGTGAGGAAGCCGCGCAGCAGGGCGGCCGTGGCGTCGAGGTGTTCCTCGGTGGCGCGGCGGGCGGCCTCGCCGTCGCCGTCGAGGATCGCCCGGACCATCGCCCGGTGCTGTTCGGCGGCGTGCTCGATGTTGCGGTCCACCATCGGGATGGCGTTCAGCAGGTCGTTGAGGCGCATCCGGGCCTCGGCGATGCCGGCCGCGAGGCTGCGGGAGCCGGTGAGCTCGCCGATCGCGAGGTGGAAGCGGGAGTCGAGCTGCCGGTACCGCTCCGCGGGCGCGCCCTCCAAGTCGGCGAGCCGGGTCTCCAGGTGGGCGCGTTGCTCGGGCGAGAGGGTGCGGCGGGCGGCGACCTCGGCGGCGCCGGTCTCCAGGACCAGCCGGTGGATGAGGGCGTCCTCCAGTTCGCCGCCGAGGTCGCGGGCGGCCCGCCGCAGGTCGGTGACGTCCGGTGGCGGCATCCGGTAGGTGACGAAGGTTCCGCCGTAGCGACCGCGGCGCGGTTCGACGCAGCCGGACTGCTGGAGTGCGCGCAGGGCCTCGCGCAGGGTGTCGCGGCTGACGCCGAGCCGGGCGGCGAGCTCGCGTTCGGCGGGCAGCCGGTCCCCGTGGTTGAAGACCCCGAGCTTGATCGCCTGGAGGAGGCGTTCGACGGTCTCCTCGAAGGCGTTGCCGGTGCGTACGGGGCGGAAGATCACGCCGGCCTGCCACTGCGCCCGGGCCTGCTCGCGTGACCTTCCGGTCCCCCCGCCGGTTGCCTGGTCGCGTGACCTTCCGCTCTCCCCGTCGGTTGCCTGGTCGGGTGCCTCGTCGACGTCCACGCCGGAATCGTACCCACGGGCGGACGCCGGACCGGTTGCCCCGTCGCTCTTGACTGCGCCCCGGCGCGGGGTGAACGATGCTCCTCACCACCCCAATGGCCTGGTTTCAGACCATTGAAGAGCCGCTGCCGTCTCTCCTCCCCGCCGGCCGGACGCGCCACACCGACGTGGCGAGCGCGCCCGACCGGCACACCTCGACCCCCGGAGGTGCCCATGACTGACGAACGCTCACCCGACCACCCTGTACCGCCGGTGTTTCCGACCGGGACACCGGAGGTTTCCGCCGACGAACAACGTCTGCGCGAGCTCGGCTACACCCAGGAACTCGCCCGCTCGATGTCCGGCTTCTCCAACTTCGCCGTCTCCTTCTCCATCGTCTCGATCCTCTCCGGCTGCCTCACGCTCTACGGGACGGGCATGAACACCGGCGGCCCCGCGATGATCGTCTGGGGCTGGCCGGTCGTCGGCCTGCTGACCCTCTGCGTCGGGCTGGCGATGGCCGAGATCTGTTCCAGCTTCCCCACCGCGGGCGGTCTCTACTACTGGTCGGCCCGCCTCGCCCGCAGCCACGGCCCGGCATGGAGCTGGTTCACCGGCTGGTTCAACTTCCTCGGCCAGGTCGCGGTGACCGCCGGCGTCGACTACGGCGCCGCGGTCTTCACCAACGCGTTCCTCAGCCTGCGCTTCGGCTTCGAGGCCACCCCCGCGCACACCGTCGAGATCTTCGCCGTCATCCTGCTGCTGCACGGCCTGCTCAACACCCGGGGCGTCCGGCTGGTCGCCCTCTTCAACAACCTGTCGGTCTGGTGGCACCTGATCGGCGTCACCGTCATCGTCGGCGCCCTCGTACTGCTGCCCGACCGGCACGCCCCGGCGTCGTTCGTGTTCACCGAGTTCGTGAACAACACCGGCTTCCACAACCAGCTCTACGTGGCGATGATCGGTCTGCTGCTCGCCCAGTACACCCTCACCGGCTACGACGCCTCCGCCCACATGACCGAGGAGACCCACGACGCCGCCCGCTCCGGACCGCGCGGCATCGTCAACGCCATCACCGTCTCCCTGGTGGCCGGCTGGATCCTGCTGCTCGGCATCACCTTCGCCATCCGCGACTACGACGGCGCGCTGAACAGCGAGACCAAGGTGGCGCCCGCCCAGATCTTCATCGACGCGATCGGCAGCGGAGGCGCCCAACTGCTGCTGCTGATCGTCATCGGCGCCCAGTTCTTCTGCGGCATGGCCTCCGTCACCGCCAACTCCCGCATGATCTACGCGTTCTCCCGGGACGGCGCGCTACCCGCCTCCGCCCTGTGGCACCGCATCGACCCGAGGACCCAGACCCCCACCAACGCGGTCTGGCTGGCCACCGGCGGCGCCCTGCTGCTCGGCCTGCCCGCCCTCTGGAACACCACCGCGTACACCGCGGTCACCTCGATCTCGGTGATCGGTCTGTACATCTCCTACGTCATCCCGGTCCACCTCCGGCTGCGCCAGGGCGACGCCTTCCCGCGTGGCCCCTGGCACCTGGGCCGCTGGAGCAGGATCATCGGCACCGTCGCCGTCGGATGGACCGCCGTCATCACCGTGCTGTTCATGCTGCCCACCGTCAACCCGGTCACCGCGGAGACGTTCAACTACACCCCCGTGGCGGTCGCCGTCGTCGTCGGCTTCGCCGGCCTGTGGTGGCTCGCCTCCGCCCGCCACTGGTTCACCGGCCCCCGGATCCACGAACTGCCGCCCGCCCCCGCCACCCACGACGCCGAATTGGAGAAGCGATGACCGGCTCCCGGCTCACCCTCGACGAGCTGCGCACCCGCGTCGCCGACGGATCCGTCGACACCGTGGTGCTCGCCATGACCGACATGCAGGGCAGGCTCCAGGGCAAACGCCTCGCCGCCCGGCACTTCCTCGCCGACGTGGTGCCGCACGCCGCCGAGGCCTGCGGCTACCTGCTCGCCGTCGACGTCGACATGAACACCGTGGACGGCTACGAGCTCTCCTCCTGGGAGGGCGGCTACGGGGACCTCGTGCTCCGCCCCGACCTCACCACCCTGCGCGACGTGCCCTGGCACCCGGCCACCGTGATGGTCCAGTGCGACGTCGCCCACCACGACGGCACCCCGGTCACGGTCTCGCCCCGCCAGGTGCTGCGCCGCCAGCTGGACCGCCTCGCCGCCCACGGCTGGCAGGCCCAGGCCGCCACCGAGCTGGAGTTCATCGTCTTCCGGGACACCTACGAGCAGGCCTGGGAGCAGGACTACGCCCACCTCACCCCCGCCAACCAGTACAACGTGGACTACTCGCTGCTCGGCACCGGCCGGATCGAGCCGCTGCTGCGCCGGCTGCGCAACGACATGGCCGGCGCCGGGCTGAACGTCGAGTCCGCCAAGGGCGAGTGCAACCTCGGCCAGCACGAGATCGCGTTCCGCTACGCCGACGCCCTCACCACCTGCGACGACCACGTCGTCTACAAGACCGGCGCCAAGGAGATCGCCGCCCAGGAGGGCTGCAGCCTCACCTTCATGGCGAAGTACGACGAGCGCGAGGGCAACTCCTGCCACGTCCACCTCAGCCTGCGCGACCCGCAGGGCGCACCGGTGTTCGCCGGGGACCGTCCGCACGGCTTCTCCCGGACGATGGAGCACTTCCTCGCCGGGCAGCTCGCCTGCCTCGCCGACTTCGCGCTGCTGCTCGCCCCCACCGTCAACTCCTACAAGCGGTACGTGCCCGGCAGCTTCGCGCCCACCGCGATCGCCTGGGGGCGCGACAACCGCACCTGCGCCCTGCGGGTGGTAGGCCACGGTCCGTCGCTGCGCTTCGAGAACCGGGCCCCCGGCGGGGACGTCAACCCGTACCTCGCGCTCGCCGCGCTGATCGCCGCCGGACTGCACGGCGTCGAGCAGCGGCTCGAACTCGAACCCGAGTTCACCGGCAACGCGTACGCCTCCGACGCCCCGCGGGTACCCGGCCACCTGCGTGACGCGATAGCCGCCTTCGAGGGCAGCGCCGCCGCCGAGGCTGCCTTCGGCAAGGACGTCGTACGGCACTACGCCCACGCCGGCCGCGTCGAACTCGCCGCCTACGACCGCGCGGTGACCGACTGGGAACGCCGGCGCGGCTTCGAGCGGCTGTGAACGCCGCGCGGGTGCGCCCGCGGGCGGTGGGAACCCCTTCGGGCGCGCCCGCGGACGTGGGCCACCGCCGTGAACCGAGCACCAAGGCCGAGAACCGAGACCGAGACCGAGACCGAGGACCGACCGTGCACCGCGAACCCGGCCGACGACCGCTGATCGGCATCACCAGCTACCAGGACGAGGCCGCCTGGTCCGTCTGGCACCAACGCGCCTCCCTCGTCCCGCAGACCTACGTCGACGCCGTCACCCGGGCCGGCGGCACCGCCCTGCTGCTGCCCCCGCAGCCCGGCGACCCCACCGACCTGCTCGGCCTGCTGGACGGACTGGTGCTGGCCGGCGGGCCCGACGTCGACCCGGACCGCTACGGCGCCCCCGCGGACCCGCGCACCGGCCCGCCGCACCCCGCCCGCGACGACTGGGAGCTGGGCCTGCTGCGGGGCGCCCTCGCCGCGGACCTCCCGCTGCTCGGCGTCTGCCGCGGCATGCAGCTGCTCAACGTCGCCCACGGCGGCACGCTCCTCCAGCACCTGTCCGACGGGAGCCACCAGCACCTGCCGGCCCGGTTCGTGCGCCACCGGGTGGAGCTGCGGGCCGGGAGCCGGGCACACGCCGTGCTCGGGCCGTCCGCCGAGGTGTCCTGCTACCACCACCAGGCCGTCGACCGCCTCGGCCACGGGCTGCGGGCCACCGCCCACGGCGCCGACGGCACCGTCGAGGCGCTCGAACTGCCCGGCCGGCGCTTCGCCCTGGGCGTCCAGTGGCACCCCGAGACCGACCCCGAGGACCGCCGGCTCTTCGACGCGTTCATCACCGCCAGCCAGAGGGAGACCACCCGATGACCGACCCCGACCTCTTCGAGGTGGTCAATCCGGCCACCGAGGAGGTGATCACCACCGTTCCGATGGCCGGCACCGCCGAGACCGACGCGGCCGTCGCCCGGGCCCGCGCCGCCTTCGACACCTGGAGCCGGGTCGCCCCCGCCGACCGGGCCCGGCTGCTGCGCGCCTTCGCCGCCGCCGTGGACGCCGACCGCGACCACCTGGCCTCACTGGAGGTCGCCAACGCCGGCCACACCATCGGCAACGCCCGCTGGGAGGCCGGCAACGCCCGCGACGTCATCGAGTACTACGCCGCCGCGCCGGAGCGGCTGTTCGGCCGCCAGATCCCGGTCGCCGGCGGCCTCGACGTCACCTTCCAGGAACCGCTCGGCGTGGTCGGCGTCATCGTGCCGTGGAACTTCCCCATGCCGATCGCCGCCTGGGCCCTCGCCCCCGCCCTCGCCGCCGGCAACACCGTCATCGTCAAACCCGCCGAGCTCACCCCGCTCACCGCGCTGCGGCTCGGCGAGCTCGCCCTCGCCGCGGGCCTCCCCGAGAACGTGCTGCAGATCCTGCCCGGGCGCGGCCCGGTCGTCGGACAGCGCTTCGTCACCCACCCCGACGTGCGCAAGGTCGTCTTCACCGGCTCCACCCGCGTCGGCACGGCGGTCATGGCGGGGTGCGCGGCGCAGGTGAAGCCGGTCACCCTGGAGCTCGGCGGCAAGAGCGCCAACCTGGTGTTCGCCGACGCCGACCTGGCCAGGGCCGCGGCCACCGCCCCCTACGCCGTCTTCGACAACGCCGGCCAGGACTGCTGCGCCCGCTCCCGGATCCTGGTCGAGGCCTCCGTGCACGACGAGTTCATGGCGCTGTTGGAACCCGCCGTGCGGGCCGTCCGGGTCGGCGACCCCGCCGACGAGAAGACCGAGATGGGGCCGCTGATCTCGGCCGCGCACCGCGCCCGGGTCGCCGCGTACGTCGGCCCCGACACGCCGGTCGCCGTCCGGGGCAGCGCGCCGGAGGGTCCCGGCTTCTGGTTCCCGCCGACCGTGCTGGCCCCCGTCCGGCACGACGACCCCGCCTTCACCGAGGAGATCTTCGGCCCGGTGGTCACCGTCGTCCCGTTCCGCGACGAGCAGGACGCGGTACGGATCGCCAACGCCACCGAGTACGGCCTGTCCGGCTCGATCTGGACCAGGGACGTCGGCCGCGCGCTGCGGGTCGCCCGCGCCGTCGAGGCCGGCAACCTCTCGGTCAACTCGCACTCCTCGGTGCGCTACAGCACCCCGTTCGGCGGCTTCAAGCAGTCCGGCCTCGGCCGTGAGCTGGGCCCGGACGCGCTCGACGCCTTCACCCAGACCAAGAACGTCTTCATCTCCACCGACGAGTGAACCGGCGCACGGACCCGCTCCACGGGTGCGGCGCACGTCCCAGCAACGACACATGGTCCCAGGAACGACGCATGTCCCCAGGAACGAGAGGAACGATCAGCATGACCCAGCGACTCGACGGCAGGGTGGCCGTCATCACCGGCGCGGGCAGCGGTATCGGCCTGGCCACCGCCCGCCGGTTCGCCGCCGAGGGGGCGAAGGTGGTCTGCGCCGACCTCGACGCCGAGACCGGCGCCAAGGCCGCCAACGAGGTCGGCGGACTCTTCGTCCAGGTCGACGTCACCGACGAGCCGGCCGTCCGCGACCTGTTCCAGCGGGCGGTCGACACCTACGGACGGCTCGACATCGCCTTCAACAACGCGGGCATCTCCCCGCCGGACGACGACTCCATCCTCACCACCGGGCTGGAGGCCTGGAAGCGCGTCCAGGAGGTCAACCTGACCTCCGTCTACCTCTGCTGCAAGTACGCGATCGAGCACATGCGGCGCCAGGGCAAGGGCTCGATCATCAACACCGCCTCCTTCGTCGCCGTGATGGGCGCCGCCACCTCGCAGATCTCCTACAGCGCCTCCAAGGGCGGCGTCCTGGCGATGTCCCGGGAACTGGGCGTGCAGTTCGCCCGCGAGGGCATCCGGGTCAACGCGCTCTGCCCGGGCCCGGTCAACACCCCGCTGCTCCAGGAGCTGTTCGCCAAGGACCCCGAGCGGGCCGCCCGACGCCTGGTGCACATCCCGCTCGGCCGGTTCGCCGAGCCCGAGGAGATCGCCGCCGCCGTCGCCTTCCTGGCCTCGGACGACTCCTCCTTCATGACCGCCAACACCTTCCTGGTCGACGGCGGCATCTCCGGCGCCTACGTCACCCCTCAGTAGCCCGGCCCACCGGCATCTGCCTGCCCATGACCGTGCGCCCGCCGGCCGTCCACGTTCACCGAACCGACTGACCGGGGGCGTCACCCGCATCCCGGGTGGCGCCCCCCGGGGGCCGGCGAGGTTGCGGGTGGCGGAGACGCGGCCGGTCAGTCGCTGATGGCGAGATGCAGGACGGTGGCCCAACTGTCGCTGACCAGCACCAGGTTGCGCCACCAGATGTAGCTGAAGTGCGGACCGCCGACATCTCCGCAGCTGCGGACGGGACCCAGGTGCGCCTCGATGAGGTCGGCGAGGCCATCGGCGAGTTCGCCGGCCCGCCGGATCTCCTCGGGCGTGCGCGGGTCGACTGCCGGGTACCTGCAGGCGGGCTGCATGATCCCCTCGGTCACCTGTCGGCGCAGGATGTCCCGCCAGGCCCGGGATGACGCCAACGGGCGCACCGATGCGCCCACCTGGAATCCGCTCCCCCAGCCGCCGGCGTCGAAAACGGCCTGGGCGAGACCCCGCATCCGGTCGTCACCGGGCGCCACCCCGGTCACGGGGACCACGTGGAGCAGCTCGACGAACGGCTCGTGGTTGCAGTCCTGGAGCAGCTCCAGAAGGGGCTCCGCCGCGGCTTCCAGCGCGTCCGGCGCGTCAAGCGGGTTCGGCATGGGCGTTCCAGGTCCTCTCGTCCGGAATCACGGTTCGGCCCCATTCTGCTGGCCGAGCAGCTTTCACGCGGCGGAGTTTCCACGGCCTCCCACGGGCGGAGGTGCCGTGGAACACCCCGACCGAGCCGCTCGCCCCGAACCCGCCGATGCTCGAGCTGCTCCGCCGGGGCCGGACGATCATCGCCGGATACCCGGGTGGGCGCGCCACGCCGTTCCGGCAGAGCGAAATGACGTGGCGCGCTGCCCCCTGGACGTGGCAGGGTACGGCTGCCGATCCCGGTGTCGGCACCCGGAACGACCCCGCCGAGAGGAACCCATGCCGCGTCCGTCCGACTTCACCTTCGAAGAGCGCTCCGACGGCACCGTCACCGTGTGGCACCGGGGCAAGGTGGCGGCCAGGCTCCGGGGGCCGCGTGCGGCCGAGTTCCTCGAGGAGGCGGCGAGCGGTGACCCGCAGCTGGTGATGGCCCGCTGGACCGGGAACTACAAGCGCGGCAACGAGCGGACCGCCGCCCAGCACCCCCGCAACCGCCGCTGATCCCTCACCGTGCCCGCAGCTCCGCCTCGCGCGCGGCCAGCGCGAGGGTGAGCACCCGGATCCGGTGCGGGTTACGCCCGTCCAGGGCCTGCGCCACCGCGATCGCCTCGTCCAGCAGCGCGAGCCGCGCCTGCGGGAGCGTCCGCACCTCGGGGAAGCGGGTCGCGTCCACCAGGACCCGGGCCAGCTTCGACCCGTACACCTCGGGAGAGACCTGCGTCAGCAGCCGGTAGGCCCAGAGGCCGCGCGGTCCGCGCAGCACCCGACGGTCCGTGCTGAGCAGCAGCATCCTCGCCCGCAGCACCGCATCCTGATTCACCGTTTCCCCTTTGCTGGTCGGTCCGTCCTCCTCCCGCACCCGCGCAGGGCAGCACGATGTACGCGTCGGCGCCCACGAGCAGGCGCCGGCACGGAGCCGGGGAGGGGATGACGTCGAGTCTGCGGGTGCGCGGCAGACACGGGCAAGGGAAAACCGGAGTGCTCTCGGTCCTACCGGAACAGCCTGCTGACGAGGCATGATGGAGTCGGTTCGCCTCCCGACCGGCCATCAGGGCGATCAACGCCCGGTACCGGCGCGGCCGATGCGCGGTCCGCGTGCCCGGAACGACCGGTGATCCTCCGCGGGCTTCATGCTCCGTGGGCCTGCGCGCCGGGCCCTCCTTTCGGCCGACGGCCTCTCACCGTCCGAGGTCTCACGACCGGGTTCGTCGGGGCCCGACGGCCGGAGCGCGTCCCTGCGGATGACAGGAACGAGCCCCGGCCGACTCGTCCCGCACTACGCCCGGTAGCGGTAGCGGATGCGGCCGCGGGTGAGGTCATAGGGGCTGAGCTCCACCACCACCCGGTCGGACGGGAGGATCTTGATGCGGTTCTTGCGGATCTTCCCGCTGATGTGGGCGAGCACCATGTGCCCGTTCTGGAGCTCCACCTTGAAGGTGGCGTTGCGCAGGCACTCGGTAACGGTGCCCTCAACCTCTATGCCGCCTGCGGTTTTCGTCATGCTCTCTCGTTTCTTCGTCCAGTGCTGATGTGATCGGTGGGAGTGTGTGGTGCGGCGCGCGGCCGGGCCGGTCCGTGCCCGGCCGCGGTGCTGACAACCGGGCGTCAGCGGCGCACGAGTTCCAGGGTGCTGCCGGTACGGCGGGCGCCGATGCCCTCGAAGAGGGCGGTGGCGGCCGTGTTGGACTCGTCCACCTCGGCCCACGCGGCATCGGTCCCCGCGTGGTGCAACGTGGTGAGCACGTGGGCCAGCAGCGCGCGGGCGATGCCGTCGCGGTGCCGGTCGGCCCGAACCGCGATCAGCCCGATCCTCGGCTGCCGCAGCGGCGCCACCCGCAGCAGCCCGACGTACCGGTCCCGCTCGCGTGCCACCACGAACCTGGCCGGGTCGAGCGGGATGGGCGCCCCGGCCGGGCAGGGCAGCAGCTCGGCCGGCATGGTCTGCCAGCCGACCGTGGCCTCGACCTCCGCGCGGACGGCGCGGTCCAGCTCGCCCAGCGGGCCCGGTTCGGCCTCGCCTGCGGGCAGGATCGCGACGCCCGCCGGGGCGAGCGCCGACCCGAGCCCGGTGACCCGGGGGTCGGTGGGCACGAGGTAGCCCCACTCGCGGCGGCCGGGTGTGAATCCGGCCCGTCGCCAGGCGGTCACCGCGTCGTGGTCGGCTTCGTCGACGACGGTGTGCAGCGGCGCCGGCAGGGCTGCGACCATCGCGTCGGCGATGAGTTCGAAGGTCGTTGGCTGCCAGGCGTCGATGCTGACGAACTGCCGTCCGTCGGGTCGTCGCACGGCGTCGCCGCGGCCGACCGGCCGGTCGTCCTGCACGGCCTGCCACTGGGTGTCCGTCACCCGCGTGACCAGCGGCAGGGAGTCGCCCGTGTCCGAATCCGGGGTGGAGTGCGTGGAGTTCATAGGTGATCGCCTCTCAGGAGTGCCTTCTTCCGTGGCGCTCCCGGCGACACCTACGTCAACCGCCCACCGTGACCACAAGGGGGAGCACCCATACCGATACCGCCTTCATGGGTCTCACCTCCTCGCGTTCACTCACGGCCGACCAGACGGTACCAACCCCGGGCCGCGTCGACCAACCCATTTTCCGGGACGACCGGAAGACGGTCCGGAACGGTGTCGTTCCGATGCCACCACCGGCCCCGCGCCGGGCCCGATTGCGGACCCCGCCCGCCGGGTGCCACCCCCACCGCGGCCTCCCCTCCACCGTGCGCCGAACGTTCCTGTGCCCCGTCCGCACGGTCCTCGCGGCAGGATCTCCGCGTCCCGTTACCCCTGCCAGTGGAAGAAGGAGGAGTGCGGCTCCAGCGGCCGCATGTCCGGGCCGAGGAAGAACGGTGTCCCGTC
>NZ_JBSGFD010000231.1:0-12186 GCF_053603215.1 Kitasatospora sp. NPDC004240
GGCCGCCTCCGCCCGGTCGGGCCGCCCGTCCGGGAGCCGGACCTCGACCCGGTCGACCCGCGCGCCGGGGGCGTTGCGGGCCGTCACGTACAGGCCGTCGTCGCCGAGCCCGTCGCGCAGCACGGCCGCCACCCGCAGGGTCGTCCGGCGGCCGTCCGCGAGCACCACCCGCACCGGCTCGCCGACCGTATGGTGGCCCCACTCCTCGGGGAGCACGATGCCGTCGTCGTCCAGCCCGGCGACCGAACCGGTCACCACCGGCAGCCGGGCCACGCCGGCCAGCGCCGCCGGTTCGGCCGTCCGCGCCCCGGAGCGGACCACGGTGCCGTCCGCCTCGACCACCGCCAGCCGGGTCGGCCCGGTGGGGGACACCACCGCGCCGGGCACGGCGGCCCGCACCGCCTCCACCAGCCCGTCCGAGCCGGCGGCGGCCGTGACGGGAGGCGTGATCACGAAGTCGGCCGCCGTACGGGCCCGTGCCTGCGCCGTACGGGAGGCGCTCACCGTGTCCAGGGCCCCGGCCAGCGAGCCGGTCAGCGCCACCGACACCAGCACCGGTGCGGCGATCGCGCCCGAGCGGCGCAGCGCTGCCGAGGCGTTCTCCCGCACCAGCCGGCCCGTCCAGCGGGAGAGCCGGGCCGGCAACCGGCCCAGCAGACGCAGCAGCGGACGGGCGAGCACCGGCGCGAGCAGCCCGCAGGCGGAGATCAGCACCATCGGCCGGACGGTGTAGGTCTTGCGGTGCAGCAGGTCGACCGGGTCGGTGAGCAGGGCGGAACCGGTCATCGCGGCGGCGGCCACCAGCAGCCCGAGGCCCCAGAACCAGCGGCCCGCGGTCATCACGTCGGCGTCCAGGTCGGCCGAGCTCAGCGCGTCCAGCGGGCCGAGCCGCCCCGCGCGGCGGGCGGCGACCGCGACGCCGCCGAGGGCGACCAGCAGACCCGTCCAGAACGCGGCGTGCAGCGGCCAGACCTGCGGGTCGACCGTGAAGCCGGGCGGCGCCATGCCCACCCCGGCGAGCCACCCCACCATCCGGGGCGCGCCGAGCCGGCCCAGCGCGCAGCCGGCGGCCGAGGCCACCACCCCCAGCAGGAGCGCCTCGGTGAGCACGACCCGCCGCACCTGCGCCCGGGTGGCGCCGGCCAGCCGCAGCAGCCCGAGCTCACGGCGGCGCTGGGCGACGACGTACGAGAAGGTCGAGGCGACCACGAACGCGGAGACGAAGGCGCTCACCCCGCCCGCCGTACCGAGCGCCGCGACCAGCGACACCATGGCCTCGCCGCCGTCCGGCCAGGACATCGCCGTGGCCAGGCCGAGCAGCATCACCGTCATCATCGCCACTCCGAGCGCCAGGGCCGTGAACGCCCCCAGCAGCGACACCCAACGCACCCTCAGCGACTTCAGCGCGATCCGCGGCATGCTCGTCCTCATGCCGTCCAGCCAACCGCCGCGGGGTGCGGCGGGGCAGCGGCCCAGGGGCTACTCCCGGGGGTAGGGCCAGCCCTACCGCGGGCCGCCGACGGGGTGCCTAGGGTGGGGGCCGCGGGCCCGCGGGGGCCACGGGGGACGGCGGGCGGGGAGGCGTACGGGCTGTGGGCGGTACGGCTGCGGGTGGTACGACGGTGTGGCGGGCGCTGGCCCGGCCCGGGTTCCTGCGGACCTCGCTGCCGTGGCGGGCCGCCGGCTACCTGCTGGCCGCCGGCACCGCCGGACTGCTGCTCTGCGCGGGGCTGCTGGTGGCGGGGACGGTCGCCGGGGTGCTGGCCGTGCTGCTGGTGGGCCTGCCGCTGCTGCTGGCGCTGGGACTGGTCGGGGTGCCGTTCGCGGCGTGGGAGCGGTGGCTGCTGCGGCTGCCCGACGGCACGCCGCTGCCCGGTCCGCACCTGGTGCCGGCCCGCCCCGGCCTGGCGGCCTGGCTGCGGCTGCGCCTGCGGGAGCGGGCGACCTGGCGGGAGCTGGGCTTCGCCGCCCTGGCGGCCTTCGTGCTGTGGCCGATCGACCTGGTGGTGGCCGGCTGCGCGCTCGCGGTGCCCGCCTACCTGCTGGCGGCGCTGCCGATGCTGCTGCTGGACGGTGAGCAGGTGAACGTCCTGAAGCTGTGGCAGGTCCACTCCCCGGCCGTGGCGGCCGCGGTGAGCCTCGCCGCACTGCCGGCGGCGGCGCTGCTCGGCTACCCGTTGACGGCGGTCGCGGCCGGCCGGGCGGCGCTGGTCCGGGCGGTGCTCGCGCCGGGCGGCCAGGAGCGGCGGATCGGCGAACTGGTCAGCTCCCGGGCCAGGTTGGTGGACGCCTTCGAGGCGGAGCGGCGCCGGATCGAGCGCGACCTGCACGACGGCGCCCAGCAGCGGCTGGTGGCCCTGTCGATGACGCTCGGGCTGGCCAGGCTGGACGCCCCGCCCGGCGGCCCGCTGGCGGAGCGGCTGTCCCAGGCACACCGCGAGGCCGGCGAGGTGCTCGCCGAACTCCGCGAGCTGATCAACGGCATCCATCCCCAGGTGCTCACCGACCGGGGCCTGCCGGACGCCTGCGCGGACGCCGCCGACCGCTCCGCAGTCCCGGTCGAGGTCCGTTTCGCGCTGCCCGGACGGCTGCCGCCCGCGATCGAGTCGGCCGGCTACTTCGCGGTGGCGGAGGCGCTGGCCAACGTCGCCAAGCACAGCGGCGCCGGGGCCGCCCGGGTCGACGGACGCTACGCTGACGGGCTGTTGACGATCGAGGTGTCGGACGACGGGCACGGCGGCGCCGACCCGTCCGGCGGCACCGGCCTCACCGGGCTGGCCGACCGGGTCTCGGTCGTCGACGGGACGCTCACGGTGAGCAGCCCGCCCGGAGGACCGACCCTGCTGCGCGTGGAGATCCCTTGCACCCCGACCGACCGGTGAACCCCGACCGCACGCCGGACGCCGTTACCGGCACGGCATCGACCGGGGGTGCCGGCGGGGGCCCGTCCGGGCGGGCGCTGGACGTCGTCCTCGCCGAGGACGGCGTGCTGCTGCGCGAGGGCCTGATCGGCCTGCTCGCCCGCTTCGGCCACCGGGTGGTCGCCGCCGTCGGGGACGCCGACGCCCTGCGCACGGCCGTCGCCGAGCACACGCCGGACATCGTCATCACCGACGTCCGGATGCCGCCCGGCCAGACCGACGAGGGGCTGCGCGCCGCCGTGGAACTGCGCGAACGGCGTCCGGGGCTGCCGGTGCTGGTGCTCAGCCAGTACGTCCAGCGCTCCTACGCCGCCGAGCTGTTGGACTCCGGCGACGGCTCCGGGGTGGGCTATCTGCTGAAGGACCGGATCGGGCAGGTCGAGGAGTTCCTCACGGCGGTCGCGGCGGTTGCCTCCGGCGGCACGGTGGTGGACCCGGAGGTGGTGCGCCAGCTGTTGCGCCGCCGCCGCGACCCGCTGGAGCGGCTGACCCCGCGGGAGCGCGAGGTGCTGGCGCTGATGGCCGAGGGCCGCTCCAACGCGGCGATCTGCCGTGCACTGGTGGTCTCCGAGGCCGCCGTGGGCAAGCACATCGGCAACATCCTGATGAAGCTGGACCTGCCCCCGGCGGAGGAGACCCACCGCCGGGTGCTGGCGGTGCTGGAGTTCCTGCGGGCGTAGGGTCCGTCACTCCTCGACGGCCGCCCGCAGCGCCCGGAACTCCTCGGCCAGCCCGTCCAGGGTGTAGTGGGCGTTGAGTCCGCTGGGGTTGGGCAGCACCCAGACCTCGGTGTCCCCGATGCCCTCGGGCCGGCGGCCCGTCGTGGCCCTGCGGTTCCCGAAGGCCGTCCGGTAGGCGGTGACGCCCAGAACCGCCAGCACCCGGGGCTTCAGGCGGAGCACCCGGGCGGTGAGTGCCGCGCCGCCCTCGCGCAGTTCGTCGGCACTGAGCTCGTCGGCCTTGGCGCTGGCGCGGGCGGCGACGTTGGTGATGCCGAGGCCGAGGTCGAGCAGTTCGCCCTGCTCGTCCGGGCGGAGCAGGCGCGGGGTGAAGCCGGAGCGGTGCAGGGCGGGCCAGAAGCGGTTGCCGGGGCGGGCGAAGTGGTGGCCGGTCGCGGCGGACCACAGGCCCGGGTTGATCCCGCAGAACAGCACGCGCAGGCCGGGTGCGGCGACGTCGGGGACGAGCCGGTCCCGGGCGGCGGCGAGGTCCTCGGCAGTGGGCCGGGCGGGGGCGGTGCGCCTGGTGGCGCGGGCGGCGGGGGTCGGGTCCACCCGGCCAAGTCTGCTACGCCGGGCCCGGCCGCGCGCGCCTTCGGCCGTACCCGCGCAGCCGGCCCCGGTCCCGCCGGCCCGGCCGTGCACCCCGGCCGGGCCCGTCCGCCGCTACCCGACGATGCCGAGCTCGTGCGGGGTGTTGTTGAACCGCCGGCCGCCGTGCTCGGTCACCGTGACGATGTCCTCGATCCGCACCCCGAAGCGGCCCGGCAGGTACACCCCGGGCTCGATCGAGAAGCACATCCCGGGCACCAGCGGCCGCTCCTCACCCTCGACCAGGTACGGCGGCTCGTGCGTGGTGATGCCGATGCCGTGGCCGGTGCGGTGGATGAAGTACTCGCCGTAGCCGGCCTCGGTGATCACCCGGCGGGCGACCCGGTCGATCTCCTGGCAGCTCACCCCGGGCCGGACGGCCTCGAAGGCGCGCTGCTGCGCCTCCCGGACCACGTCGTGCACCTCCCGCACCTCGGCGGGGACGTCGGCGCCGACGTGCACGGTCCGGGTGGTGTCGGAGCCGTAGCCGTCCTTGAGACCGCCGAAGTCCAGCACCACGGTGTCCCCGCCCTGGATCACCCGGTCGCCCGCCTCGTGGTGCGGGTCGGCGCCGTTGGGACCGGAACCGACCACGGTGAAGTCGACCTGGCCGTGCCCGTACTGGATCAGCAGCGCGCTCAGGTCGGCGGCCACGTCGGTCTCCCGCCGCCCGGCGAACCCGACCTCCAGGATGCCCCGGTACGCGGCGTCGGCGGCGCCCCCGGCGGCGGCCAGCCGGTCCAGCTCGTCGGCGTCCTTGACCGCGCGCAGCATCGGCAGCGCCGTGGTGAGCGAGGTGTAGCGGCTGTCGGGCAGCGCGGACTGCAGGCCCAGCAGGTGCATCGCCCAGGCGGCGTCCGAGATGCCGTACCGCCCGGCCGGCTCCAGCAGCGGGACGGCGCTGGCGTACGGGTCCTCGCCGTCGGACCAGTCGATCAGGCGCAGGGCCGGCGCGCCGGCCGCCCGCTCCGCGTCGGGGCGCTCCAACCTCGGGACGACCAGCGCGGGTGCGCGGCCCTCGCCGAGGACGAGCGCGGTCAGCCGTTCGGTGATCGCGGTGGGCTGGTAGCCGCAGAGGTAGACCAGGTCCGGGCCGGGGGCGATGACCAGGCCGGTGAGTCCGGCGGCGGCCGCCTCGGCGGCGGCCCGGGCCATCCGGGCGGTGTAGTCCTCGGTGGTGAACGGTCGTGGCATGGGGGTCTCCCGTCTCTGCCGGATCGAGGGTCGGGTCGGGGCTCGGGTCGCGCACGTCGGGTCACGTGCCGCTCATTCCGTCACGGGCGACCACCTCATGCCCGTCCCGAGCCGGCGAAGTGGCGCAGGAACAGGGCCTCGACGTGGGCCATGTGCTCGATCTCGCCCGGGTCGACGCTCTCGTCGGGCGCGTGGATCAGGCAGCGCGGCTCCTCCACGCCCATCAGGATGATCTCCGCGTCCGGGAAGGTCCGGGCGAGGACGTTGCACAGCGGGATCGAACCGCCCTGGCCGAGGAAGGACATCGGCCTGCCGTAGACCTCGGCCATCGCCCTGCCGAGCGCCGCGTACGCCGGCCCGCCGGTGGCGGCCCGGAACGCCGAACCGGTGCTCTCCGGTTCGACCGCCACCCGGACGCCCCAGGGCGCGGCGGCCTCCAGGTGGGCGGTCAGCGCGTCCCGGGCGGTGGTGGCCTCGGTGCCGGGCGGGATCCGCAGGCTGACCCGGGCCCGGGCGGTGGCCGGGATCGCGGCCGCGGAGCCGACCACCGGCGGGCAGTCGATGCCGAGCACGGTGACGGCGGGGCGGGCCCAGAGCCGGTCCGCGACGCCACCGGAACCGGTGAGCGCGACCCCGTCCAGCACCCCGGCGTCCTCGCGGAACCGCTGCTCGTCGTAGCCGACGCCGCTCCAGGTGCCGTCGCAGTCCAGACCGTCGATCCGGGTGCCGCCGTCCGCGTCGCGCAGCGAGTCGAGGATCCGGATCAGCGCGGCGAGGGCGTCCGGGGCGGGGCCGCCGAACATGCCCGAGTGCATGTCGCCCTTCAGGGTGGAGACGGTGACCACCACGTTGGCCAGCCCGCGCAGCGAGGTGGTCGCGGTCGGCACGCCGACGGCCGCGTTGCCGGTGTCGCAGACCAGCAGCGCGTCGGCGTGCAACTCGCCCGCGTGCGGCGGGACGTAGGCCTCCAGCCCGCCGGTGCCCTGCTCCTCCGAGCCCTCGGCGACGAACTTGATCCCGACCGGGAGGTCGTCGCCGAGCGCCCGCAGCGCGGTGAGGTGCATGACGATGTTGCCCTTGCAGTCGGCGCTGCCGCGCCCGTACCAGCGGCCGTCGCGCTCGGTGAGCTCGAAGGGCGGGGAGGTCCAGGCGGCGTCGTCGAGCGGCGGCTGCACGTCGTAGTGGCAGTAGAGCAGGACGGTCGGCGCCCCGGGCGGCGGCGGGCGGTGGCCGATCACCGCGTGGCTGCCGTCCGGGGTCTCCTCCAGGTGGACGTCGCGCAGTCCGGCCTCGGTGAAGGCCTCGGCGACCCACTGGGCGGCCTCGCGGCACTTCTCCGGCGGGTACTGGCGGGGGTCGGCGACGGAGGGGATGGCGACCAGTTCGGCGAGGTCGCTCTTGGCCCGGGGCATCAGGGCGGCGATCCGCGCCGCGAGTTCGTCGGTCATGGGTACGGGACTCCGGTGGTGGTCGGGTGCGGGCGGGGGCCCGGGGGTGGTGGTCGGGTGCGGGCGGGCGCCCGGGGGCGGTGTCGCCCACGGCGGGCTCAGTCGCGGACGGTGTCCTGCAGGTTCAGGTCGTCGATCCGGTCCTGGACGGCGGCGAGTTCGTCCGGGCAGTACACCGACAGCACGATCGCCTCGGCGTACACCACCTCGCGGTCGGAGAGCACCGGGCGCTGGCCCGGCCCGCTCGCGCCGTTGGACATGCCGTACTTCCACTGCGCCTGCCGCAGGGCGCTCGCCGGGTCCTCGCAGACGGCGCCGCCGTCCTCGCCGAGGGTGCGCACGATCTGGCTCTGCTCGGGCACCGGGTAGCCGGCCGCCCGCAGCGTGTCGGACAGCTGCTGCGCCTTCCGGTTGGCCTGGTCGGTCCCGTGCAGCTGCGTGTAGGTCAGCAGGCCGGTGATCAGCATGCCGACCAGCAGCACGATCGCGCCGACGTAGATCCAGCGGTGGCGGGAGGCCATCATCGTGCTCATCGTTCGCCTCCGGTCGCGCGCCGCTCCTCGGCCTCCTGCGCGGCCGGTTCGGCCCCGGCCCCGGGGGAGCGCCACCCGGGCCTGCGCAGCCTCAGGAACAGGAACGGGATCACCAGGCCGAGGAGGACCAGGCCGCCGCCCACGATCGCCACGTACCCCCAGGCGCTGCCGCCGCCGAACTGCGAGGACGGCACGAAGCCGATCACCATCGCGGCCGCCGAGGAGAGCAGGCCGACCACGCACAGCGGCACCAGCGCCGGGGCGCGGTAGCCGCGCGGATGCTCGGGCCGGTTGCGGCGCAGGCGGATCGCGGCGAGGAACATCAGCAGGTAGACGATCAGGTAGACCTGGGTGGTGATCACCGAGAAGATCCAGTAGGCGCTGGAGACGTTCGGGATCAGCGCGTAGGCCAGGGCGATGACCGTGGTGACCACACCCTGGGTGACCAGCAGGTTCTGCTGGACGCCCGCGCGGTTGAGCCGTTGCAGGAACGGCGGCAGGTAGCCCTCCTGGCGGGAGATCATCAGCAGGCCCTTGGACGGCCCGGCCAGCCAGGTGAGCATGCCGCCGAGCGAGGCGGCGACCAGCGCGACGGCGATCACCGGGGTGAGCCAGCCGATCGAGAAGTACTGGAAGAAGGAGTCGAAGGCCTGCATCACCCCGGCCGTCAGGCTCAGCTGGGTGGACGGCACGACCCAGCTGATCGCCAGCGCCGGCAGGATGAAGATCATCAGGACCAGGGCGCAGGCCAGGAACATCGAGCGCGGGAACTCCCGCGGCGGGTTCCTCAGCGAGGAGACGTGGACCGCGTTCATCTCCATGCCGGAGTAGCTGAGGAAGTTGTTGACGATCAGCACCAGGCTGGCCAGACCCGTCCACTGCGGGAACAGGGCGGCCGCGTCCATCGGGGCGGCGGACGGGTTGCCCTGGCCGAGGAAGACCATGCCGAGGACCACCAGCAGGGTGCCGGGGATCAGGGTGCCGATCACCAGGCCCCAGGAGGACAGGCCGGCCACGGCCTTCGTCCCGCGCGAGGAGACCCAGACGCCGGTCCAGTACAGCACCACGATCACGACGGCGGTGTACGGGCCGTTGCTCGCCAGGGCCGGATCGATCACGTAGGCGATGGTGCTCGCCACGTACGCGAGGAGGCTGGGGTAGTAGAAGATCGTCATGGCGAACTGGCACCAGACGGCCAGGAAGCCCAGCGGCTTCGACAGGCCCTCCGAGACCCAGCGGTAGACGCCGCCCTCCCAGCCGGACGCCAGCTCGGCGGAGACCAGCGCGGTCGGCAGCAGGAACACCACCGCCGGCACCAGGTAGAGGAAGACGCAGGCCAGGCCGTACACCGCCATGGTGGGGGCGGAGCGCAGACTGGCCACCGACGCCGTGGTCATCAGGGCCAGCGTCAGCCAGGACATGCGGGGGGCGGCGGCTATTCGGGCCGCCCGGGGGCCTTTCCGTTCCCGGGTTCGTTCCAGGGTTCGTTCCTGTGCGGTCGGGCCCCCGCCCTGATCGGGCGTCTCGGGTGGGCCGGCCGGATCCCTCCGACCGGGTGAGGGTGCGTCCATGGCGCTCATGGGTCTCCTCCGGGTCCTCCTCCGGGGTACGGCCCGGGTCCGCTCCCCGATCCGCCCGGGCGGGCCGTACCCGGTCAGTTCACCCGGTTGCCGGGGTGCGCGCATGCGGCGTAGGGCCGCACGGGTGAAGGGGCGTCAGTTCGGTCGGGCGGGGTTTGGGGGTGGGGCGGGAGGGGTTCGGCGGCGTGTCGGGACGGGTTCGGCGGCGTGTCGGGACGGCGGAGGGGGAGGGCGGCGGGGCAGGTCGGCGGGGGAGCCGGGGGCGGGGCGGCGCGCCGGGGCGGTCGGCGGCGCGCCGGGGCGGGCGCCGGGTGGTCGGTTCAGGCCGTCGGGCCGGGCCAGGAGGAGCGGCGCAGGGTGCGGCCCGCGGTGGCCGGGAGCAGGGCGGCGGCGAGCACGGCGGTCAGGACGGCCAGGGTGACGGCGGGGGAGAGGTGGTCGAGCATCAGGCCGCTGCCGAGCATCCCGGCCGGCATGCCGATGGTGAACAGCGTCATCGTCGCCGCGATCACCCGGCCGCGGAACTCGTCCGCGACCTGCTGGAAGATCAGGATGTCGATCATCACGCGCAGCGCCGGCGTGCCCAGGCCCACCACGAACAGCGCGGCGAACACGGTCACCGCCCCGCCGGGCAGCAGCGGCGCGAGCATCACCGGCACGCAGATCCACGCCGTCGCCAGCAGCAGCACCCCGGGGCCGGCCAGCCGGTGGAGCCGGCCCACCAGGAACGCCCCCGCGATCGCGCCCACCGCCTCGCCGGCCAGCGCCAGCCCGATGCCGCCGCTGGACGTCCCCTGGCCGCGCAGCAGCACGATCACCGGCAGCAGCATCGCGGCGCCCGTCAGGTTGATCACGAACACCACGGCCAGCGCCGGGCGCAGCAGCGGGCTCGCGGCGAGGTGGCGGAAGCCGTCCAGGGTGCGGGCCTCCCGCGCTCCCGCGGCCGGCGCCCCGGCCGTCCTCTCGGGGCGGCCGGGGAAGCGGACGACCAGGGCGGCGGCCAGTGACACGGCGGTGGCGAGCACCGTGCCGAGGAAGGGCACCGCCCGCCCGGCGCCGAACAGGTAGCCGGCCAGCGGCGGCCCCACCAGACCCGCCCCGCTCATCCGGGCCTCGTCCTGCGCGAGCGCCTGCCGCAACTGCTCCGGCGGCACCACCGAGCGCACCGCCAGCAGTCGTACCGGACCGCCGTACGCGATGGTGGCGCCGAGGACGACGGCGACGAGCAGCGCGTGCGGCACGGTGAGCCCGCCCAGCCAGAGCGCGAGCGGCACGCTGGCGGCGGCCAGCAGACGCGCCGAGTCGGCGGCGATCAGCACCCGCCGGCGGTCGTACCGGTCGGCCACCGCGCCGCCGTGCACCCCGAACAGCACGGTGGCACCGATCTGCAGCGCGCCGACCGCGCCCGCGAGGGTGGACGAGCCGGTCATCGCGAGCAGGAGGAGGGGGTACGCGGTGTCGGCGATCCGCATGCCGAGCGTGGAGGCGGCCTGTCCGGCCCAGAGCGCCTGGAACCGCAGGTTGCGCCAGAGCGGGACGGGGGCGGGGGCAGGGGCGGGGCCGGGGGAGAGCGCCGGGGTGGCCGTCGTGGCCGGTTCCTGGGCGGTCGGCGTCTGGGCGGTCGTCGCCTGGGTGGCCGTCGTTGTCGACTGCGTGAGCGTTGCGGATCCTGCAGACGTTCTCTTCATCGTGAACTTTCACCTTCCAGTCACCATTCACGTTTGCGTGAATGATGACTGGAAGGTGATTGATTGCGCAAGGGTGGACGATCTGGAAGGGTTGGCCCGTGGTCGAGAAGGTGGCTAAGTCCCAGAAGTCCGAGAAGCCTCGGAAGTCCGACAAGTCCGACCGGACTCCCGTGTGGGCCAGGGAACGTCAGGTCGAGGACGTCGCGACGCTCAAGGCGCTCGCCGATCCCATGCGCCTGGCGATCCTCGGCGCCCTGATGTCGGCCGAGGGCGGCGAGCTGACCGCCAAGGGGATCGCGGCCGCACTCGGCGAGCCGCAGACCAAGCTCTACCGCCACATCAGGCAGCTGGAGAAGACAGGCCTGATCGCCGTCTCCGGCACCCGGCTGGTCTCCGGCATCGTGGAGAGCCGTTACGTCGCCGCGCAGGAGTCGCTGCGGCTGGCCCCCGGCATGTTCGCCGCCGACTCGCCCGCCCGGGCCGAGGCGTACGACGCCGTGCTGGCCGGGGTCGACCGGGTCCGCGAGGACTTCCGCTCCAAGCTGCTCAGCGGCAGGCTCGACCTGAGCCTGCCCAAGGACGGTTCGGCCGGCCCGCCCAGCCTCTTCTCGCAGTTCGAACTGAAGCTCACCCCCGAGCGGGTGGCTCGGCTGCGGCTGCAACTCGTCAAGGTCTTCGACGAGTTGCTCGCCGAGGGCAACAGCGAGGGGCCGGAGGCGGTCGACGTCACCATGCTGACCCTGCTCTACGGCCCCCAGTCCGACCCCGGCGGTGCGACCGGCCGTCCGGCGGAGGCGGAGGCGGCGCCGGCGGAATCCGCGGGGCTCGGGGACGCCGCGGGGCCCTCGGACCCGGACCCGGTGGGCACGGAACGGTAAATCGAGGGCGAATTGTCGGCGCCCTGGGCGAGGATGGCGCAATGCCGTACGAACTCCTGGCGCTGATAGCCCCGTTGGACCTGATCAAGCTGGCGGCCGCCGAGGTCCCGACCGCCCGGGTGGCCCCGCTGAGGCAGGGTTTCGGCCTGATCCCGGCCACCGTACCCTTCCTGTCGGCCGTCCAACTCGGCGGTGGGGAGCAGGTGTTCAGGGGTGAGCACGGCTTCGACTGGTTCCCGGCCGGTCTCGAGCGCCGCCTCGTCGCCTGGTCCAAGGCCGGCCCGATCGCCTGTGTGGAGGCCGACTACTTCGGCGGCACCGGCACCCAGCGCGCGGCCGTCTGGTCGGACGGCCGACTCGTCCTCGGCCCGCTCACCGTCGGCGAGTTGGAGCGTTTCCCGCCGGAGGGCAGCCCCATCTCCCAGGCGCTGCGCCGGATCGGGGCCCGGGCGGACGAGGGCCACGACGAGTTCGACGCGGTCGGCCTGGGCGCCCACGGTCGTACCGAGCGATGGGCGGCCACCGGCTGACGGCGGCGCTCCGGGCGGCGCCGCGCGGGCGGCGGCCCGACGGCGTCGACCGCCCCGCGCTGGGCCGTGCTCGCCGCCAAGACCACCGTGTGGACCACCGTTCC
>NZ_JBSGFD010000232.1:0-12168 GCF_053603215.1 Kitasatospora sp. NPDC004240
GGCCGGCCGGTTCGGCGACCAGCACCAGGTGCGGACGGCCGAGGTCCACCCCGAGCCGTCGGCCGCGCGCGGTCAGCCCGGCCGGGTCGCGGTCCGGGGCGGTGAGCAGGTCGGCGAGCAGCTCGCCGCGGACCCGGTTCTCGGTCTCGGCGACCGAGCGGCGCAGCAGCAGGAGCAGCGCGGTCACCACGCCGGCCCGTTCGAACAGCCGCCGGTCGGCGTCGTCCAGGTCCGGCCGCTGCCGCAGCACCAGGGCGCCCAGCGGCTCCTGCCCGGCCAGCACCGCGCAGACCCAGCCGTTCCCGTGGCGCACCGCCCGGCCCTCGGCGCGGGAGGCGGCGACCGCCTCGGCCAGCCCCTCGGCGGGCGCGGCCCGTCCGGCCAGCGCGGCGCCCTCGGTGTCCAGTACGGCTATCTCGCCCCCGAGCAGCGCGACCACCTCGGCGGCCACGTCCGGCACCTCGGCGCCGCGCAGCACCAGGTCGGTGAGCCGGTCGTGGCCCTGCTCGGCGCGCTGGACGGCGGCCGCGTGGGCGCGGATCACCTCGTTGGCGCCGTTCAGCTCGGCGAGCGCGGCCCGGGTGTCGGCGAGCGACTTGGCGGTGTCCAGGGCGATCGCGGCGTGTGCGGCCAGCGAGCAGAGCAGCGCCACCTCGTCGGGGGAGAAGGCGCGGGGCGCCCGGTCGGCGGCGAACAGCACCCCGATCACCTGACCGCCGATCAGCAGCGGCACCCCGATGATCGCCACCAGCCCCTCGTCCAGCACGCCCGCGTCGATGGTGCCGGTGTGCCGGAACCGGTCGTCGGTGCGGTAGTCCGGGGTCGCGTAGGGGCGGGCGGTCTGCGCGACCAGGCCGCCGAGGCCGTCGCCGAGGCTCAGCCGCAGGGTCTGGAACAGCACCGAGACCGAGCCGTCGGTGACCCGCATGTAGGTGTCGCCGGCGGCCTCGTCCGGCAGCGTCAGATAGGCGGTGTCGGTGCCCAGCAGCATCCGGGCCCGGCGCACGATCGCCTGCAGCACGGTGTCCAGGTCGCGGGAGGCGGCGAGGTCCCCGGCGGTGTCGAACAGCGCCGTCAGCTCGGCCTCGCGGCGCCGGTGCTGACGCAGGGTCCGGTGCACCCGCAGCGCCTGCCAGGTGGCGTCGTCGATCTCGCCCAGCACCTCGGCCGGCGCGCCCTGCCGCCGGGCGTCGGCCAGCACCTCGGCGAAGTCCTCGGTCGCCGCGCCGGTGGCGAGCAGGTCCAGCAGCCGGCGCAGCGCCGGGGCCGAACCGGTGGGGAGGTCGTTCATGGGGCGGCCGCCAATCGGCAGTGAGCGGGAAGCGCGATGGTACGCCAGACGGCCGGAGGGCCGGCGCTCGCGCGGGGGCGAGCGCCGGCAGGGTGCCGGCGGGGTCCGGGCCGCGCCGACGGGACCGGCTGATCGGGCGCCGGCGGCCGGGGTCAGGCCGTGGCGGCCCGGCCCACCGCGGCCGCCGCCGGGTCGGCGTCCGCCTCCTCGTCCTCCCGCCCGACCTCGGCCAGGTCGCGGCCGCGGGTCTCCCGGGCGCAGAGCACCGCGGCCACCGTGATCAGGGCGGCGATCGCCACGTACACCGAGATCGGGGTCGAGCTGCCGTGGTCCTTGAGCAGCGCGGTGGCGATCAGCGGCGCCGGCGCGCCGGCCGCCACCGAGGCGAACTGGGCGCCGATCGAGGCGCCGGAGTAGCGCATCCGGGTCGCGAACAGCTCGGAGAAGAAGGCCGCCTGGGGCGCGTACATCGCGCTGTGGAAGACCAGCCCGACGGTCACCGCGAGCAGCAGCGACCCGAAGGAGCGGGCGTCTACCAGGGTGAAGAAGACGAACGCCCAGACGCCCACCCCGACCGCGCCCACGATGTACACGGGCTTGCGCCCGACCCGGTCGGAGAGCGCCCCGAACACCGGGATCAGCGCGAACTGGATCGCCGAGGCGACCAGCACCGCGTTCAGCGCGGTCTGCTTGGGCAGGTGCACCTGGGTCACCGCGTACGCCAGGACAAAGGTGGTCATCACGTAGTACGAGATGTTCTCCGCCATCCGGGCGCCCATCGCGACCAGCACCTCCCGCCAGTGGTGGCGCACCACCGCGACCAGCGGCGGCTGCTCGACCCGCTGCTCCGCCCTGCGCGCCTCGGAGCGCGCCAGCGCCTCCTGGAACAGCGGCGACTCGTCCACCGCGAGCCGGATCCACATCCCGACGCCGACCAGCGCCGCCGACAGCAGGAACGGCACCCGCCAGCCCCAGGACAGGAAGGCCTCGTCCGACTGCACCGTGGTCAGCAGCGACAGCACCCCGGCGGCCAGCAGGTTCCCGGCCGGTGCGCCGCCCTGCGGCCAGGAGGCCCAGAAGCCGCGCCGCCGCTGGTCCCCGTGCTCCGACACCAGCAGCACCGCGCCGCCCCACTCACCGCCCAGCGCGAAGCCCTGCACCAGGCGCAGCACGGTCAGCAGGACCGGCGCCGCCGCCCCGATCGAGTCGTACGTCGGCAGCAGGCCGATCAGCGTGGTCGAGCCGCCCATCAGCAGCAGGCTGACCACCAGCAGCTTCTTGCGCCCGATCCGGTCCCCGTAGTGGCCGAAGACCAGCGCCCCGAGCGGCCGCGCCGCGAAGCCGATCGCATAGGTGAGGAAGGACAGCAGCGTGCCGGTCAGCGGGTCGCTGGTGGGGAAGAACAGCTTCCCGAAGACCAGCGCGGCGGCGGTGCCGTACAGGAAGTAGTCGTACCACTCGATGGTCGTACCGATCAGGCTCGCGCCGACGACCTTCCAGAGCGGTGAGCCGGATCTCGCGACGGCGGGGGAGCTGGCCATGGGGTCTCCTCGGAGGACCGGGGGTGAGGGACGGAGGGTGAGGGACGGGAGTGAGGGACGGGATGCCGCGGGACGGGCGGGCGGGGGAGCGGGGCTCAGTGGGCGGTCCAGCCGCCGTCGACCGGCAGGCTGGCACCGGTGATGTAGGAGGCGGGCGGGGTGCAGAGCCACAGGGCGAGCTGGGCGACCTCGGCGGGCTCGATGAGGCGCTTGACGGCGGTGCGGTCGAGCATGATCCGCTCCACCACCTCGTCCTCGCGGATGCCGTGGGCGCGCGCCTGGTCGGCGATCTGCCGCTCGACCAGCGGGGTGCGGACGTAGCCGGGGTTGACGCAGTTGCTGGTGACGCCGTACGGCGCGCCCTCCAGCGCCACCGTCTTGCTCAGGCCCTCCAGGCCGTGCTTGGCGGTGACGTACGCGGACTTGAAGGCGCTGGCCCGCAGGCCGTGCACGGAGGAGATGTTGACCACGCGTCCCCAGCCGCGTTCGTACATCCCGGGCAGGGTGCGGCGCAGGATGCGGAACGGGGCCTCCACCATCACCCGCTGGATCAGCGTGAACCGGTCGGGCGGGAACTCGTGCACGGGCGCGACGTGCTGGAGGCCGGCGTTGTTGACCACGATGTCGGCGTCGTCCGGCAGGGTCTCCACCGCCTCCGGGTCGGCGAGGTCCGCGGTGACCGCGGTGCCGCCGATCCGGTCGGCGAGCTCGCGGGCCGCCCCGGCCGCCAGGTCGACGACGTAGACCCGGGCGCCGGCCTCCGCGAGGGCCTCGGCGCAGGCCCGGCCGATGCCCGAGGCGGCGCCGGTGACCAGGGCCGTACGGCCGTCGAGCGGGCGGGCTGAAGTGGTGTCCATGGCCGAGAACGGTAGGAATCCGGCGGCCCCGCTCCTATGTGATGGCCCACCACAGCGCCGGCCAGGGCTGTGGTGGGCGGCTCCATGCCCACCCATCGACGGACGGACGGGGGGAAGCCAAACCCATGGTGGCCCCGCTTCCCCGTAATGGGCGCGAATGCTTCACCCGTTCGGAGGATTGCTCGGTCAGAACCACCCATAGCGCCCGAATGCTCGCTACATTCACGCCGATTCCCGACAGGGGGCGTCGCCGCCGGCAGCCGAAGTGCTGGTGGAGCCGGTGCGGCGTCCGAGAGGTGTTGACTGATATGCCCCAACGGCCTGCAACCGACAGCCCGGCGTACGGACCGCTCGACCCGCTCGACCAGCACCGGGGTCCGGTCGACCGGGCCCTTCCGGACGCCCCCGAAGCCCTGTCCGCCGCCCCGGTGCCCGCCCCGGCCCTGCCCGCGGGCCCCTTGCTCGACGAGGGCCTGCCCGCCGACGGGCCGATCCCGGGCGGCCTGACGACGGGCGGCCCGACCCCCAACGGCCTGACGACGGGCGGCCCGACCCCCCACGGCCTCGCACCCGGCGGCCTCACGCCGAACGGCCTGGCACCGGGCGCCCTGGCACCGGGCGCCCTCACACCAGGCGCCCTCACACCGGGCGCCCTGACGGCGGCGGAGCCGGCCGCCGACGGGCTGCGGCTGCCCGAACGGCACGCCCCCGCCGAGCGCCCGGGCCCCGCCGGCCCGGCCCCGCAGAACGGCCAGCTGGCCGCACTGATCGAGGAGGCCGGCTTCTCGCACGCCGGCCTCGCCCGCCGGGTCGACCAGCTCGGCCTGGAGCACGGCCTCGACCTGCGGTACGACAAGACCTCGGTGACCCGCTGGCTGCGCGGCCAGCAGCCGCGCGGCGCCACGCCCGCGCTGATCGCCGAGGTCTTCACCCGCCGCCTCGGCCGCCGCCTCACCGCCCAGGACCTCGGTCTGGACGCCTGCGCCCCGGTGTACGCCGGGCTGGAGTTCGCCGAGACCCCGCAGGAGGCGGTGGACATCGTCGCCAGCATGTGGCGCAAGGACAACGGGCCACAGTCCGAGCTGCGCCGGATCGCCTTCACCCCGGCCGGACTGGTGGTGCCCAGCCGGGACTGGCTGATCGGCCGCACCGACGAACGGGTCGCCCGGGACGGCTCCGCCCCGGCCCGCCCCGACGCCACCACCGGTCCGGCCGCGGCCGGCGGCGCCCCGCCCGCGGCCGGCCCCCCGGTGCGGGTCGCCGGCCAGCGGTCCGGTCCGCCGGGCCAGCTCCCGACCACGGTGGGCCCGGGCGGCCAGGCGGCCGCCGGGGCGCTCGGCCGGGTGCCGACCCAGAGCCGCCGCCCGCCGCTCGCCGTCGAGCCGCCGTACATCGACCCGGCGCGCGAGCAGCGCCCCGCGCTGCGGGTGGGCCGCGGCGACATCGCCGCGATCCGGGCCGTCGGCGACCTGTTCCGCGCGCTGGACCACGCCTACGGCGGCGGCCACGCCCGGCAGGCCCTGGTGCGCTACCTGGAGAGCGAGGCCGAGCCGATGCTGCGCGGCCGCTACGGGGAGCAGATCGGCCGGGCGCTGTTCGGCGCGGTCGCCGACCTGACCCGGCTGGCCGGCTGGACCTCCTTCGACATCGGGGCGCACGGCCTCGCCCAGCGCTACTTCGTCCAGGCGCTGCGGCTCTCCCAGGCCGCGGGGGACCGCGCGCTCGGCGGCTACGTGCTGGTGACGATGAGCCAGCAGGCCGTCCACCTCGGGCACGGCCGGGAGGCGGTGCAGCTGGCCCGGGTCGCCCAGCAGGGCGTGGGGACGGCGGTGCCGGCCGCGGTGCAGTCGCTGCTGCACGCCGCGGAGGCGCGCGGGCACGGGCTGCTCGGCGACGTCCGGGCCTGCACCACGGCCCTGGTGCGCGCCGAGCGCTCGCTGGCCGCGGCCCGGCCGGGGGACGAACTGGCCTCCTGGGCGCGCTACTTCGACGAGGCCCAGCTCGCCGACGAGTTCGCGCACTGCTACCGCGACCTCCAGCAGTGGCGCACCTGCGCCCAGCACGCCGAGAAGTCGCTGCGGCTGCGCTCCCCCGCCTACGCCCGCAGCCGGATCTTCTGCCGGCTGGTGCTGGCCACCGCCCGGCTCGGCATGGGCGACCTGGACGAGGCCTGCGCGATGGCCACCGACGCGATGCGCGCGGCCGGCGAGATGCGCTCGGCCCGCTCGCTGGAGTACGTCCGGGACTTCCACCGCCGGCTCACCCCGTACCGGGGCAGCCCGGTGGCGCGGGCCTTCGAGGAGACGGCCCGGCAGGCGGGGGTGATCTGACCCCGCCCGCCGGCCGTCCCGGCGGGTCGCCGGTGGGGCCCGGGTGGCGGCCCGGGCCCGCGGGATCCGTCAGGCCGCCTCGGCGGCCCGCGTCCCGGCCGACAGGCCGAGGTCCCGGACCACCGCCTGCGCGGCCCGGCGTCCGGAGACCAGCGCGCCCTGCACGCTGCTGCTGTCCCGGTGGTCCCCGCAGACGTACAGCCCGGCCAGCACCCGCACCGGGCGCCGCAGGTTGTGCGGCGGCGGCATCGCCGGCACCGCGTCCGGCACGTGCCGCACGCTCAGGAAGTGCCAGCCCTGGGTGCCCGTCCCGTACAGCTCGGCGAGCCGGGCCCGCACGGCCGGCTCCAGCGCCGCGGGCCCGCCCGCGTCGAAGGAGCGCCGCCCGAGCACGGTGGTCGCGATCAGCGCCTGCCCGGGCGGGGCGTACGAGGGGTGCAGCTCGCTGAGCACCAGGCTGTGCGAGACCAGCGGCGTGCCGCCGGCGGGCCGGTCGCCGTCCAGCAGCAGGACGGCCTCGCCGATCGGGGAGCGGTCGGCGGCGTGGTAGTAGGTGGTGACGGGGTGGAAGTCGGGCATCCGCAGCCCGGGCAGCAGCGCGGAGGCGGAGCGCGCGTCGGTGGCGACCACCACCGCCTGCGCCCCGATCCGCCCGTGCGCGGCGGTCTCCACGCCGTCGGCGGCGATGGCGGTGACCTCCACCCCGGTGCGGACGGCGTCGGCGGGCAGCGCGGCGGCCAGCTGGGCCGGTACCGCGTTGATCCCGCCGGCGGGCAGACAGAGCCGCCCGCGCGCGTACGCGCGGAGCACCAGGTCGGCGACCCTGCTGCTGGTGCCCAGGGCCGGGTCGCTGAGTAGGGCGCCGAGCAGCGGCCGCAGGAACCCGTCGACGGTCCGCGGCGCGAGGCCGCGTTCGCCGAGTGCCCGGGCGGCGGTGGTCTCCGGCCGGGCCTGGAGCCGGCTGCCGGGGGTGGCGGCCAGCCGGGCGAGCCAGCCGCCGAGCCGGGCCTTGTCGAGCGGGCTGCCGAGCGGGGCCCGGACGGTGGCCTGCCGGGCGGGCGTGAGCTGGGGGTCCCCGGTGCGGTACCGCCGGCCGGCGCTGTGCACGAGTACGCCGGGCGTGAGCGGGCGCAGGTCGAGCCGGTCCAGGTCGAGCCGGTGGCGCAGTTCGGGGTACGCGGTGTTGAGCAGGTGGCTGCCGTGGTCGAGCCGGAACCCGTCCAGCTCGCGGGTGGCAGCCCGGCCGCCGATCCGGTCGGCGGCCTCCAGGACCTGGACGGCCAGGCCGTGGCCGGCGAGCTCGCGGGCGGCGGCCAGGCCCGCGAGTCCGGCGCCCACCACGACGACGTCCGGGTCGGACTGTCGGCGGGCGCGGCGGGTGAAGTCGTACGTGGGCACGGGCGTGCTCCCTCCCTGGTTTCCGGGGCTCCGGCCGACGCGGGCGGCGAGGTGCCGGGCACGGTCCGACGATGTGATGCCCAGTCAGGTGATCGTCAGACCGTCCGCCCGGCCCGTAATCCGGGGCCCGGCGCGGGTTCGGCGGTACCGGACCGGGTGCGGTCACGGACTGTGCGTCCGACCGGCCGGGTTCGGGGGTCGGCGGGCGCGTACGGTCACCGGGGGCGCGAAACGCGCCCGCCGCGTGCTCCCGTGCGCCCCCTCCCGGAGCCCCCTCCGGGCATATGTCGTCGGCAGACTCCCGCGCCGGGGCGTGTCGGACAATTCGCGGCGCGCCCGGCGGGAATTGTCAGGCACGCGCTACAGCGCCGATCGGACCGCCGAGTCCACGTCCGGGTGGGCGAAGCGGAAGCCGGCCTCCAGCAGCCTCCTGGGCACCACCCGGTGGCTCCCGGTCACCTCGATCGCCAGCTCCCCCAGCACCGCCTTCAGCGCGAACTCCGGTACTGGGAAGGGCGTCGGCCGCCCGAGCGCCCGGCCCATCGCGGCGGTCAGCTCGGCGTTGGTGACCGGCTCGGGCGCGGACAGGTTGAACGCGCCCGAGAGGTCGTCCCGGTCGAGCAGGAAGCGCAGCGCGGCCACCTCGTCGGTCAGCGAGATGTAGCTCCAGTACTGCCGGCCCGAACCCAGCCGCCCGCCCAGGGCCAGTTTGAAGAGCGGGAACATCCGGCCGCCGGCCCCGCCCCGGGCGGAGAGCACCAGCCCGGTGCGCGGGTGCACGACCCGGATCCCGGCGTCCTCGGCGGGCCGGGCGGCGTCCTCCCAGTCCCGGCACACCGAGGCGAGGTAGTCGTCGCCGGCCGGGGAGTCCTCGTCGATCACCCGGTCGCCGGTCTGCCCGTACCAGCCGACGGCGGAGGCGGAGACCAGCACCCGGGGCGGGGCGGCGGCCCCGGCGAGCGCGGTGGCCAGGGTCTCGGTGCCGAGCACCCGGCTGTCCCGGATCTCCTTCTTGTAGGCGGCCGTCCAGCGGTGGTCGCCGATCCCGGCGCCGGCCAGGTGCACGGCCGCCTCGACGCCGGCGAGGCCGGCCCGGTCGATCTCCCGCGCCCCGGGGTTCCAGCCGACGCCGGTCGTCCCGTCCGGCTGGGGGCCGGTGCGCGAGCGGTGCCGTACCAGGCGCACCACCTCGTGTCCGTCCGCCAGCAGCGACGCGACGAGCGCCGACCCGATCAATCCCGTGGACCCAGTGACCGCGATTCGCATCCGTCCATCCTCGCAGCCGCGGTGGTGCGCCGGGGCGGGGGACACCCCGCCGGGGGAGGGGGCCGCCCGGTCGCAGGAGGGGGCACCTGTCACAGGGGCCTCTGAAACCACTGGGATTCATCGGATACGTCTGATTAGCTGACGCACATGCACGAGACCGACCTGATCATCCGTCCCGCCCGCGCCGAGGACGAGAAGGAGCTCGCGGCACTGAACCGGGCCGAGTGGTCCTGGCTCAGCGATGTGGCGCCGCGGCCCGAGGAGGACGCCGGCGTCTTCGACGAGCGCCGCCTCCCGGAGCAGTCCCTGCTGGCCGTGCTCGACGACCGGATCGTCGGCTACGTCCGGATCGCCCCTCCGACCCCGCTGGCGAGCAATCAGCACGTCCGCCAGATCCAGGGCCTGGCCGTCGACGGAGCCACCCGCGGCCGGGGCGTCGGGCGCCTGCTGGTCGAGGCCGCCTGCGAGGCCGCCCGCGCGCAGGGCGCCCGCCGGATCACCCTGCGGGTGCTCGGCCACAACGCCCCGGCCCGCCGGCTGTACGAGCGCTGCGGCTTCGTCGTCGAGGGTTCGCTCACCGACGAGTTCCTGATCGACGGCCGGTTCGTGGACGACGTCTGGATGGCCCGTGCACTGACCGTCTGACCTCCCGCGGAGGTTACTGACGAGTCGTCAGATCTGTGGCACGGGTGGTGCAAAGTCGTAACAGACCCGCCCTGTCTGGACCAGTCCCGCGGCGGGTACGGTACGAAAGTGAGCAACTCGACGCCTCCCGGGTGGTACCCGGTACCGGGTACGGACGGCGCGGCCGGCCATGAGCGGTGGTGGGACGGCAGCGCCTGGACCAGCGACGTGCGCCCCGTCCAGACGGGCGGCGCGCAGCTCGCCGACGTCCCGACGCAGAGCTGGCAGGCCCCGACCGCGGCCCCGCAGCAGCCGCCCTCCTACGGCTACGGCGGCCCCCAGCAGGGCGGGGCCGGCTACGGCTACCCGCAGCAGCAGGCGGCCATGGGCTACGGCTATCCACCGCAGCAGCCGGCGAAGAAGGTCAGCACCGGTCTGGTCATCGGCATCGTGCTCGCGGTGCTGGCCGTGGCCGGCGTCGCCGCGGGCATCGCGCTCAGCGGCGACGACAAGAAGGACCCGACGCCGCCCCCGCCGACCGCCTCGGCCACCACGGCGACGAGCTCCCCGAGCCCGAGCCCGACCCGGCCGACGCCCACGCCCACCCCGACCACGCCCAAGGCCACCCCGGCTCCGGTCCCCACGGGGACGGTCACCGACACCCAGCACAGCATCACCGTGCCGGTCTTCTCGGGCTGGGAGTCGCGCACCAACCTGGAGAAGCTGACCGTCTACCTGGCCAGCGGCCCGTACACCTGCGCCAACGGCCAGTCCTGCATCCGCGGCCAGTTCGGGATCAGCAAGGAGAAGGTGCAGGGCGCCTCCGCCAAGGCGGCGGCCGAGGCGGCGATGCCGGGCTACGCGTCCGAGATCTTCTCCAACGTGACCACCCACAGCGACAACGGCTCCAGCCCCACCACGGTGGCGGGCGTGAGCGCCTACGCCTCCCGCTGGAAGGTGAAGACCGCGGACGGCACCCAGGGCTACGTCCTGGTGGTGGCGGCCCCGGTCAAGGGCGGCGGCTTCGTGCTGCTCACCGGCGGCGTGGACGACGACCCGCTGGCCCCGGACCCGTCCGTGCTGGACGCCATCGTCAAGGGCATCAAGCAGGACCTCAGCGAGGGCACGGGCTCCGGCGCCGGCACCTGATCCTCCAGAGCTAATCCCCGTAGCGCTCCCAGAGCTTGGGGAACCGTTTCGCCATCGCCTCGGGGTCGTCGAAGTCCAGACCCGCCCCGGCCGGCCTCGCGGGCTGCCGCTCCCCGATCTCGGGCAGCGGCAGCCCGGTCAGCTGTTCGTACGCCTCGTCGGCGGCGAAGCCGAGGTCCTCGGCCTCGCCGTCCTCCTCCTCGTCGAAGTCCGGCACCAGGTCCGCCAGGTCGTCCGGCTCGTGCAGCGCGCCCTCGAAGACGTCCCGCCCCTGGCCGATCAGCCAGCAGCGGAAGTAGTCGAAGGTGTCCTCGGAGGCGCCGTCCAGCAGCAGGTACGCCGCGCCCCACAGGTCCATCCGGTACGCCCGCTGGAAGCGCGCCTCGAAGAGCCGCGCGTAGTCGATGACGTCGTCCGGGGCCAGCTGGACGAGCCGCTCCACCAGCCGCTCGGCCTGTTCGTCCGGGTCCCCGTCGGCGGCGTCCCGGGTGTCGTCGATGATCTGCCAGAAGTCGGTCTCGTCCATCACCGCTCAAGCATCGCCGTTCGCCCGCCCCCGCGCATGCGTAGCGGCCGTGAAACGCCGGTCCGGGGCCCGGAAACGCCGAACCCCGCGCCGTCCGGGGACGACGCGGGGTTCGGTGGGCCGGGTTGTGCGGCCGGGTGGTGCCTAGAGGCCGAGGTCGCCCTCGAAGGCGCCCTCTTCCAGACGGGCCTTGACCGTGCCCAGGTAGCGGGCGGCGTCGGCGCCGTCCACGATCCGGTGGTCGTAGGACAGGGCCAGGTAGACCATGTCGCGGACGGCGATGGTCTCACCGAGGTCCGGGTGGTTGATGACCACCGGGCGGCGCACGGTGGCGCCGATCCCCAGCATGCCGACCTGCGGCTGGTTCAGGATCGGGGTGTCGAACAGCGCGCCGCGCGAACCGGTGTTGGTCACCGTGAAGGTGCCGCCGGCCAGCTCGTCCGGCTTCAGGCCGCCGTCACGGGTACGGGCGGCGAGGTCGGCGACCTTCTTGGAGATGCCGGCGATGTTGAGGTCGCCCGCACCGTGGATGACCGGGACGAACAGGCCCTTGTCGGTGTCCACCGCGACGCCGATGTTCTCGACGTCGTGGTAGGTGATGGTGTCGTCCGCGTTCACCCGGGCGTTGAGGATCGGGTGGACCTTCAGCGCCTCGGTGGCGGCCTTGATGAAGAACGGCAGCGGCGACAGCTTGACGCCCTCGCGCTGCAGGAAGCTGTTCTTCGCCTTGGCGCGCAGCTGCATGATCCGGGTGACGTCCACCTCGACCACGGTGGTCAGCTGGGCGGAGACCTTCAGCGAGTCGACCATGTGCTTGGCGATCGCCTTGCGCACGCGGCTCATCGGCAGGGTCTGGCCACGCAGCGGGGACGGCGCGGCGGCGGCCTTCGGCGCGGCGGCCGGAGCGGCGGCGACCGGGGCCGGGGCGGCCTTCGCGGCCTCGGCGGCGGCGATGACGTCCTGCTTGCGGATGCGGCCGCCGACGCCGGTGCCGGCGACGGAGGACAGCGCGACGCCGTGCTCGGCGGCGAGCTTGCGCACCAGCGGGGTGACGTAGGCGTCACCGGCGTCGGCCGCGGGGGCGACCGGAGCGGCGGCGACCGGGGCGGCGGGGGCGACCGGGGCCGGAGCGGCGGGGGCGACGGGGGCCGGGGCGACGGGGGCCGGAGCGGCGGCGACCGGGGCC
>NZ_JBSGFD010000233.1:0-12153 GCF_053603215.1 Kitasatospora sp. NPDC004240
GCGGCGAACCGCCGGCCGCCGCGGGGCCGCCCGCCGTACGGGCGTCGGCCCTGCCGCCGCCCACGGGGCCGCCGATGACGCCGGCGGGTACGCCGGCGGTTGAGAAGACCATCCCAAGAGCTCCCTTGCCCTCGGCGCCAGACGGGCTGCGGGGGTGGATGGGCCCGCGACCCGACGTTAATGAGCGTTAACTCGTGCCGCCCAGGTTAACGGGCGATAACCGGACTGTCTACGATGGGCAGCATGCCGAACGCCCCCGCCACCTCCGCGCTCCCACGCCGCGACCAGATCCGTAAGGAGGCCGCCCGGCTGTTCGCCGCCCGGGGCTTCCTGGGCGTGGGCGTGGACGAGATCGGCAAGGCCGTGGGCATCAGCGGCCCCGGGCTGTACCGCCACTTCGCCGGCAAGGACGCGATGCTCGCGGACCTGCTGATCGGCATCAGCGAGCGTCTGCTGGAGGAGGGGCGCCGCCGGGCCGGCGACCGGGACCGGGGCAGCGCGACCGAGGCGCTCGACGCGCTGATCGGCGGCCACGTCGACTTCGCGCTCGACGACCGCGACCTCATCACCCTGCACGACCGCGAGCTGCTCCACCTCAAGGAGGAGGACCGCCGCAAGGTCCGGCGGCTCCAGCGCGGTTACGTCGAACTGTGGGTGGACGTGGTCCGCCAGGCCTTCCCGCCGCTCGCCGCCCCCGACGCCGAACCCGTCGCCCGGGCCGCCGTGCACGCGGTCTTCGGCCTGATCAACTCCACCCCGCACAGCGCGCCCCCGGCGCCGCCCCAGCCCCAACCGCAGTCGCAGCCCCAGGCTCAGTCGCAGCCCCAGGCCCCGGCGGCGAACGGCGAGCGCGCCGGGCTGCAGCGCGACGCGATGGCCGCCCTGCTGCACCGCCTCGCCCAGGGCGCCTTCGCGGCCGCCGCAGACTCGGCGTCCGTCCTGGAACCGCCCGTCCGGGAGCCCTCCGCCCCGTAGCCGCCCGCCTCCGCCGGTCGGTCCGTCGGCCCACGGCAGGCCCTAGGACCAAAGTCCGGCGACCGGTTGTCCGCTGGTAGGTGGGCATCCGGGCGTTCCGTCGTCCACGCTGGTAGCGGACGGGGGTGGCTCCATGGTGCCGCCCGACCTCCCGCGGGCGGGGAATCACCGCAGCTCGCGGGCTGTTGCTCCGTCCACCGGCTCATGCGGGCCGGTCGGCCCTGGCCTGAAAACTCCATGGTGGCCACCTGACGGAATGGTTAGTATCCCTAAATATGCCTGAGACTCACGGATCTACGGCGGAGCTATCCCCGACCGGTGCCCGGACGACGACCGGGGCCACCCCTGACGGCGGCCCCGAAGGGGGTGACGGGGGCGGTGACCGGGGCCGGTCCGCCGACGGCGGACGTGCCACGGCGAGCCCCGGAGCCCCCACCGGCCCGGACGGCGCGGGGCCGGGCTGGCTGCGGCGGCTGATCGGCTACTGCTGGCGCTCGCGGCGCAGCGTGCTGCTGTCCTTCGGCGCCTCGCTGGTCGGGATGGCCGTCATGGCGCTGGTGCCGCTGGTCACCAAGGTGATCATCGACGACGTGATCACCGCGCACACCCGCTCGCTGGCGCCGTGGGCCGTGGTCCTGCTGCTGGCGGCGGTGCTGGTGTTCGGCTGCACGCAGGTGCGCCGCTACTACGGCGGGCAGCTGGCCCTGGACGTCCAGCACGACATGCGCAGCGACCTGTTCCGCTCGCTGGGCCGCCTGGACGGACACCGCCAGGACCGGCTGGACACCGGACAGGTGGTGGGCCGGGCGACCTCCGACCTCCAGCTGATCAACGGCCTGCTGTCGATGCTGCCGATGATGACCGGCTACCTGCTGATGTTCGTGATGTCGCTGGCCGTCATGCTCTGGCTGTCGCCCGCGCTGACGCTGATAGCCCTGGTGATGGGTCCGGCCCTGTGGTGGGTGTCGACGCTCAGCCGCAAGCGGCTCTTCCCGTCCACCTGGGCGGCGCAGCAGGAGGCGGCCGCCGTCGCCGGTGTCGTGGACGAGGCGGTCGGCGGCGTGCGGGTGGTCAAGGGCTTCGGCCAGGAGACCCAGGAGCAGGCCAAGCTGGAGGCGGCCTCGCGCGACCTCTTCGCGGCCCGGCTGCGTTCCGTCCGGCTCAACAGCCGCTACAACCCGGCCATGCAGGCGATCCCGGCGCTGGCCCAGGTGGCGGTGCTGGCGTTCGGCGGGTGGCTGGCGGTCGACGGACGGGTCTCGCTCGGCACCTTCGTGGCGTTCTCGACGTACGTGGCGCAGATGACCGGCCCGGTGCGGATGCTCACCATGGTCATCACGGTCGGCCAGCAGGCCAGGGCCGGCGTGGAGCGGGTGCTCCAGCTCATCGACGAGCGCCCGCTCGTCCAGGAGCGCCCGGACGCGGTCACCCTCGACCTCACCCGGCCCGTCGAGCCCGCGGCCGTGACCATCGAGCCCGCGGCCGTGACCGCCGAGGGCGCGCCCACCGAGGTCGCGCCCGCCGACAGCGCACCCGCGGGGCCCGTACCGTCCACCCCCGCCACCGTCGGCCCGCGCACCCCCGAGGTGGCGCTGGAGTTCGACCGGGTCGAGTTCCGGTACGACCCCGAGCACCCCTCGCCCGTGCTGCACGGGCTCAGCCTGCGGCTGGCTCCCGGGGAGACGCTGGCACTGGTCGGCGCGTCCGGTTCGGGCAAGTCGACGGTCGCGCAGCTGGTGCCCCGGTTCTACGACCCCGCGGCGGGCGCGGTCCGGCTCTACGGCCACGACCTGCGCGACCTCACGCTGGACTCGGTCCGGGCGGCCGTGGGCATCGTGCCGGAGGAGAGCTTCCTGTTCTCCGAGACGGTCCGCACCAACATCGCGTACGGCCGCCCGGACGCGACCGACGAGCAGATCGAGGCGGCCGCCCGGGCCGCGCAGGCCGACGAGTTCGTGCGGGAGCTGCCGGACGGCTACGGGACCAAGGTCGGCGAGCAGGGCCTGACCCTCTCCGGCGGCCAGCGCCAGCGCATCGCCCTGGCCCGGGCCATCCTCACCGACCCGCGGATCCTGCTGCTGGACGACGCCACCTCGGCGGTCGACCCGCAGATCGAGGCGGAGATCCACGACGCCCTGCGTTCGGTGATGACCGGCCGGACCACGCTGCTGATCGCCCACCGCCGTTCCACCCTCCAGCTCGCCGACCGGATCGCCGTGCTGGACCACGGCCGCCTGGTGGACATCGGTACGCACGAGGAACTGGAGGCCCGGTGTCCCCGGTACCGGGTCCTGATCACCGACCCCGAGGCCGGCGGAACCGCCGCGAGAGCCACCGACGGGCCGGCCGCCGACATCGCCGGCGCCCCGGTCGGCGGAGCGGTCGACGGGGCAGCCGACGACCGGACACCGCAGTCCCGGCCCCGGCCCGACTCCGACTCCCACGCCGACCCCGAGCCCTCCGCCCCGGCCACCACCACCCCCGCCGACGCGGCCCGGCCGGCCGGGCCCGCCGCCCCCGCGATGCCGACCAAGGCGCTGGCCAAGGTCGCCCGTACGGCGGCCCCCGACCTGCTCGCCAAGGTCGCCGCGCTCCCGCCGGCCACCGACACCCCGGACATGTCCCCGGCCGAGGCCGAGCGGGGCGACCCGGACTTCAGCCTCCGCCGCCTGCTGCGCCCCTTCCGCCGTCCGCTGGCCCTCGCGCTGCTGCTGGTCGCGCTGGACGCGGCGGCCGGCCTGGTGCTGCCGATCCTGATCCGGCACGGCATCGACGACGGCGTGTCCCGGGCCGCGATGGTGGGTGTGACCACCGCAGCCCTCGCCGCGCTGGTGGTGGTCCTGCTCGACTGGCTGGTCCAGGGCGCGGAGAACCGGGTGAGCGGACGCACCGGTGAGCGGGTGCTCTACACCCTGCGGCTGAAGATCTTCGCGCACCTCAACCGGCTCGGCCTGGACTACTACGAGCGCGAGCTGTCCGGCCGGATCATGACCCGGATGACCACCGACCTCGACTCGCTGACCTCGTTCCTGCAGACCGGCGTGGTCACGGCCGTGGTCAGCCTGCTGACCTTCTTCGGCATCTTCGCCGCCCTGCTGATCATCGACGCCGGACTGGCGCTGGTGGTCTTCGCGGTGCTGCCGCTGCTGGTCGCCGCCACCCTGGTGTTCCGCAAGAAGTCCGCGGCGCAGTACGAGATCTCCCGGGACCTGATCAGCACGGTCAACGCCGACCTGCAGGAGAACGTGGCCGGCATGCGGATCGTCCAGGCGTTCCGCCGCATCGACGCCAACACGGACCGCTTCGTGGCCCGGGGCGTCGCCTACCGGGAGGCCCGGGTGCGGGCGCAGCTGTACATCTCGCTGTACTTCCCGTTCGTGCAGTTCCTCTCCAGCGTGGCCGCCGCGCTGGTGCTGATCGTGGGCGCCTCGCGGGTCGACGCGGGCACGCTGAGCGTCGGCGCGCTGGTCGCGTACCTGCTCTACATCGACCTGTTCTTCGCGCCGGTCAACCAGCTGTCGCAGGTCTTCGACGGCTACCAGCAGGCGGCGGTGGGCCTCGGCCGGATCCGTGAGCTGCTGCGCACTCCGACCACCACCGCCCAGGCCGCGGATCCGCTGCCGGTGACGGAGCTGCGCGGCGAGATCGAGTTCCGCGACGTGAGCTTCGCCTACAACGCCGCACCGGGCGAGGCCGTCGCCGCCGAGGATCCGGACACCGGCACCTCCGGCACTCCCGATACCCCCGGCGCCGACCGGCGCGCGCCCGACGTGCTGTCCGGCGTCAACCTCCGGATACCGGCGGGCCAGACGGTGGCCCTGGTGGGGGAGACCGGCGCGGGGAAGTCGACGCTGGTCAAGCTGGTCGCCCGGTTCTACGACGCGACGGCCGGCACGGTCCGGGTGGACGGCGTGGACCTCACCCGCTACGACCTGGCGCAGTACCGGCACCGGCTGGGCGTGGTGCCCCAGGAGGCGTACCTGTTCGCGGGGACGGTCCGCGAGGCGATCGCGTACGGGCGGCCCTCGGCCTCGCCGCAGGAGGTGGAGGCCGCGGCCCGCGCGGTCGGGGCGCACGACATGATCGTCGGCCTGCCGGGCGGCTACGACCACGAGGTCACCGGCCGTGGCCGCAACCTCTCCGCCGGGCAGCGCCAGCTGATCGCGCTCGCCCGGGCCGAGCTGGTCGACCCGGACATCCTGCTCCTGGACGAGGCCACCGCGGCGCTCGACCTGGCCACCGAGGCGGCGGTCAACCACGCGGCGGACCGGCTGGTCGGCGGCCGCACCACGCTGGTCATCGCCCACCGGCTCACCACGGCCGAGCGGGCCGACCGGATCGTGGTCCTCGACCACGGCCGGGTGGTCGAGGACGGTACGCACGCCGAGCTGCTCGCCGGGGGCGGGGTGTACGCGCGGCTGTGGCAGGCGTTCATCGCGGACGGGCACAAGGCGCCGCAGCCCGTCGGCGGATGACTCCGGAGCCCACCGGAGGGCACGTCGGACGACGGCGTGCCCTCCGGCGTGCCCCGGCCGGGTTCAGGCGGCGAGCAGGGACTTCAGCAGCCGGGACGCGTCGACCCCGCGCGGCAGCTCGCTGACCTGCCCGTCGCCGACCTCCACCACCCGCCAGCCGCCGCCTTCGCCCTCACCCGCGTCCCTGCTGTCGGCCAGCCGGGCCAGGTCGGTGGTGACGAAGCGGCAGCCGAGCGCGCGGACCAGCGGACGGACGAGGGCGAGGTCGGGCTCCGGGGCGTGCCCGGGGGTGTCGGGGTGCGGTCCGACCAGGACGGGTTCGCCGTCCAGCCACCAGACCCGGGCCTCGGCCGCCCGCTCCAGCGGCCCGTCCCGCTCGAACTCCTCGTACCGGCGCAGCACCACACCGCCGGCCAGGAACTCGCCCTGGAGCTCGACGAAGCGCGCGACCACCCGGCCGAGCGCCGGCAGGTCCGCCAGCTCCGGCACGAAGCAGGCCTCGTCCCACTCGTGCTTGCGGGACTTCACGTAGTCCTTGACCACGGCCGGGCCGTGCCCGCCGAGCCGCCGCGCCGCGGCGGTGAGTTCGGCGGCCCCGGGGCCGGACGGGGTGGCCCAGGTGTCGGCCGGCAGCCAGCTGCTCACGGGGGTCGCACCCTCGAAGACGCCGTACCAGCCGGGGAGTTCGTGCGCGGTGGCGTAACCGGCCGCGCCGGTCAGCGCGTTGGCCCCGCGCGCGGCGAGCGCCGCGGTGAACGCCGCGTAGGCCGGGCCCGGGATCATCCAGCCGCGGTACCAGAACGGCCCGCACCCGTCGGGCACCCGGCGGACCGCCTCCTCGACCTCCCCGGCCGTCAGCGCGTCGTGGTCGATCAGGTGGTGGGTGCCGCCCGACTCCCGTACCAGCCGGGCCTCCCACGCGAAGTGCGGGTCCGGGCGGCGCGGGTGCAGCGGGTCGGAGGGGAAGAGGATCACCGGTGCGGGCATGGCCGTCAGCGTACGGGGCCCTCCGCGCGCCGGGAGCGAAACCCGCGCACCCGGCCGCCGGGTGGGCACGGCCGGTAACCCGCTCGACCGTAGGAGGACGGCGCTGCGAGAGTGTGGCGATGCGAAACCTGTGGCGAACGCGGAGGCGGACCCCCCGACAGGCGGCCCGGACGGTCGTGCTGGACGAGAACGGTTCGGTGTTCCTGCTGCGCTCCGACAACGACGAGGTCGGGGTGCACTGGGCCATGCCGGGCGGCGGGATCGAGGCGGGGGAGTCCCCTCGGGACGGCGCCCGCCGCGAGCTCTGGGAGGAGACCGGCTGGACGGACCTCGAACCGGGCCCGCTGCTCTGCACCTGGGAGCACGACTTCACCTGGCACGGCATCCGGGTCCGCCAGCACGAGCACATCTACCTGACCGACGGCCCGCACCGGGGGCCGCTCGGGGACGTCAGCGAGGTGCACGCGACGGACCGGATCCTCGACTGGCGGTGGTGGACTCCGGAGGACCTCGCCGACGAGAACGCCGACGCCCTCTGGCCGCCCAGCCTGCCCGAGCTGCTGGCCGGAGTCCGGGAGCGCCGGGCCGCCGGGGACCGGGACGTGGTGCCCGTCGATCTCGGCTACGTCCCGAACGAACCCGCCGTGCGCACCGGAAGGCGCTGACCTCCCGTACCGCGGCTCTCGTACTGCGGCTCTCGTGCCGCGCCCTCTCGTGCCGCCCGATCGGCGTCCGTCAGGACTTCCGTCCGCCGCCCCGCCGCCCGCCCGCCCGGGTGGCGGGGCCGGTGCGCCAGTCGTGCAGGCCCAGCTCGCGGTCGTGCAGGGCCTCGGGGTTGATCAGCACGGACAGCTGCGCGCCCGCCAGCCCGTCGAGGTCGAGGCCGGTGGCGTCGAGCAGCTGCTCGGTCGGCACCGAGACGGCGATCGCGGGCCGCCAGGCGGGCAGCACCACCATGCAGGTGCCCCGCCCGGCCCGCACCAGCCGGGCGTTCACCCGCAGCGGGCGGAGCTCCTCCGGCCGGCCGGTGGGTTCGGGCAGCTGGGGGGTGCCGCCGATGAGGATGCCCAGCGGGGTCTCGGCGACCGGCCCGGCCCCGTCGGGGACGGTCGCGTCGGTGACCCCGGTACCCGCGACCGTGACACCGGTGCCGTCGGTGCCGTCGGCCTCCGCGGCCCGGGGGCGGACGGTGGCGCCGACCGCCTCGTCCGCCGCCTCCAGGGCCGCGGTCCGCGCCCGGGTCTGCGCGGCGGCGACCTGCGGGTGCATCCGGCTCAGCCGGCGGGACGGGGACGGGCGCCGGGTGCGGACGGTCCGCAGCTCCTCCTGGGCGCTCCGCAGCACCGCCGCGGCCGCTCCCGCGCCCGTGGTCCGGCCCGGCCGGTCGCCCCGGCCGGAGCCGTCGGCCGTACCGGCCCGGTCGGCCCCGCCGGTGACGGCGGGCGGCAGCAGGACCCCGGCCTCCACCAGCAGCGCACGCGTCTCGGCGACCGACCGGCGGCAGGCGACGGCGAGTTCGCCGACGGGCCTGCCCTGCTCGTACGCCGCGCGCAGCCGCGCCGCCAACCCGGCCCGCAGCCGGGCAGTCGTGTCCGCACTCCCGCCGGCGGCACCCCCGCCCGCGGCACCCCCGCCTGCGGCACCCGCGTCGACCTTGCCATTGCCCCCGGTCGCACCGCCGCCCACCGGGGCCGCGTCCGGGTGCCCGTCCACCCCGCCGTCCCCGGCACGCGGCCGGGGCACGGAGTCGTCCCGTACGGGCCGCGCGCAGGGCTCGCCGACCGCCGCGATGGAGCACACCGCGGTGGTGGCCGCGGGTGGTGCGGGTTCGGTCGGGGCAGGTTCGGTCGGTACGGGCGTGGCCGCCGGACCGGACGGGGCCGGCACGGGGACCGGGACGGAGCGCTGAGCGGGGTCGGTCTGGTCGAGCGTGGTCATCGGCACAAGCCCTTCGGGGTGCGGTCCCGATGATCCTCCCGCACCCCGGGGACAGCTCCAAGCGGCTTATCGCGGGGTGCGGCGCCCCCGGTGTCCGGCGCGGGCGGCCCGTCGAACCGTCAGCGTGGTCCTGGGCGTCGGCCCGGTGTTCGTCACCGGCGTCGGCATCCTGCTGCTCGGCGCGGTCCTGATGACCTGGTACGGCCTCTGCCGCCCCGAGTCCTTCCGCGGCGAGACGCTGCGCAAGGACACCCCCGCACTGGTGATGGAGGACTGACGGCGCCCCGCATCGCTATCCTCGACCGCATGAAGCGCTTCGCAGGTCTCGACTGGTGGCCGTCCTAGGACGGCCACCAGTCACGCCTGACCGAGGGCCGTCCGGATGGACGGCCCTTTCGCGTCCTCGTGGACGCGCCCCCAGGGGAACGGGCCCCGCCCGGACGGCCGCCACCACCGCCGTACCGAGGAGAGAACCCCGCATGAGCACCACCACCGTCACCGCCGCCGCCGTGACCGCCGCCACCGACCTCGACGCACGGATCCGCCGCGACCCCGCCGCCCACCGCGTCCTCACCGGCGACCGCCCCACCGGGCCGCTGCACCTCGGCCACTACTTCGGCACCCTCCGGAACCGGGTACGCCTCCAGCGGCTCGGCGTCGAGATGTTCGTCGTCATCGCCGACTACCAGGTCATCACCGACCGTGACATCGCCGCCGACCTCGCCGAGCACACCGAGAACCTGGTCCTCGACCAGCTCGCCGTCGGCCTCGACCCCGCCCGCGCGACGATCTTCGCCCACAGCGCCGTCCCCGCCCTCAACCAGCTGATGCTGCCCTTCCTCAGCCTGGTCAGCGTCGCCGAACTCGCCCGCAACCCCACCGTCAAGGACGAGAGCGCCCACTCCGGCCAGGCCGCCGTCAACGGCCTCATGTTCACCTACCCCGTCCACCAGGCCGCCGACATCCTCTTCTGCCGGGCCACCGCCGTCCCCGTCGGCCAGGACCAGCTGCCCCACCTGGAGGTCGCCCAGACCGTCGCCCGCCGCTTCAACGAGCGCTACCCCCGCCCGGACGGCACCGGCCTCTTCCCCCGCCCCGAGGCCCTGCTCTCCGCCACCCCGCTGCTCCGGGGCACCGACGGCGGCAAGATGAGCAAGAGCCGCGGCAACGCGATCCCGCTCGCCGCGGACGAGGACACCACCGCCCGCCTCATCAAGGGCGCCCTGACCGACCCCGAACGCCACATCACCTACGACCCCGCCACCCGGCCCGGCGTCTCCAACCTCCTCCGGCTCGCCGCGCTCTGCCAGGACCGCGCCCCCGAGCGGATCGCCGAGGAGATCGGCAACGGCGGCGCGGCCGCCCTCAAACGCACCGTCACCGAGGCCGTCAACGAACACCTGCGCCCCATCCGCGCCCGCCGCGCCGACCTCGCCGCCGACCGCGGCCACCTCCGGGCCGTCCTGCGCGCAGGCGCCGAACGCGCCAACGCCGTCGCCGACGCCACCCTCACCGAGGTCCGGGCGGTGATGGGCTCCGTGTGACCACGACCGGCCCCCACAGCCCCCGGGGTCAGCCCGCCCCGGACAGGGCATACCTTGGGTGATCGAACCTCCGGCCGACGTCCCGTCAGGGGCGGGCCGACGTCCTCGACGAACCCCGCACCGGTGCCACGGGCGACCACCACCCCGTGGCACCGGCACCCCCCGCCCTCCCGGAAGGAGACCCGGCATGGAGCCCCGCGTGCCCGCACCCGGCCGAGGACTGACCCGTCCACCGCACCTGCGCCCCGGCGACCGCGTCGCCGTGGTCGCCCCCAGCAGCCCCGTCGACGCCCTGCGGCTCACCGAGGGCTGCGCCGTCCTGCGCTCCTGGGGACTGGAGGTCACCGTCGGCCCGCACGTCCTCGACACCCACCCCACCCTCGGCCACCTCGCCGGCACCGACGCCGACCGGGCCGCCGACCTCCGGGACGCCTGGCTCGACCCCACCGTGGCCGCCGTCATCTGCGCCCGCGGCGGCTACGGCGTGCACCGCATGGTCGACCTCCTCGACTGGGACGCCCTGCGCGCCGCACCACCCAAGGTGCTGATCGGCTTCAGCGACGCCACCTCCCTCCACGAGGCCTTCGCCCAGCGGCTCGGACTCGTCACCCTCTACGGCCCGATGACCGCCGCCACCACCTTCACCGCCGACGGCCCGACCGCCGAGCACCTGCGCCGCACCCTCTTCGACCCCGCGGCCACCACCGTCCTCACCTCCGCCACCGCCGGCACCCTGATCCCCGGACGCGCCCGCGGCGTCACGGCGGGCGGCTGCGCCTCCGTCCTCGCCGCCGAACGCGGCACCCCGTCGGCCCGACCCTCCTACGCCGGCGCCCTCCTCGTCCTGGAGGACGTCAACGAGCAGCCGTACCAGCTCGACCGCATCCTCACCCAGCTGCTGCGCACCGGCACGTTCGACGGGGTCACCGGCGTCGCCCTCGGCTCCTGGGACGGCTGCGGCCGGCCCGACCGCGTCCGGGACGTCATGCTCGACCGCCTCGGACCGCTCGGCGTCCCCGTCCTCTGGGAGCTGGGCTTCGGCCACTGCCCGTCCACCCTCACCGTCCCCCTCGGCGTCCCCGCCCTGCTCGACGCCGACGCCGGCACCCTCACCCTCGACCGGCCCGCCCTCAGCACCCCCGGCGGCGCCGCCCACTGAGTAGGGTGCGCCCATGCACGAGCAGACCCTCACCGAGCTGACCGCCGAGGCCCTCGGCCTGATCCGGGGCCGGGGCGGCGACGCCCGTACGATCCTCGGCCTCGCCGGCCCCCCGGGCGCCGGCAAATCCACCCTCGCCCGGTACCTGGTCGAGGAGGTCGAGCGCATCGAGGGCCCCGGTAGCGCCGCCCACCTCCCGCTCGACGGCTTCCACCTCTCCGCCGCCCAGCTCGACCGCCTCGGCCTCGCCCACCGCAAGGGCGCCCCCGCCACCTTCGACGCCCACGGGTACGTCGCCCTGCTGCGCCGCGTCGCCACCGACCGCTTCCAGGACATCTACGTCCCCGACTTCGACCGCACCCTCGACGAACCCGTCGCGGCCCGGCACGTGATCCACCCGCGCACCCGGCTGGTCATCACCGAGGGCAACTACCTGGCCTCCACCGACGCCCCCTGGCCCGAGGCCCGCCGCCTCCTGCGCGAGCTCTGGTACGTCGAGGCGGACGACGCCGAACGCGAGCGGCGCCTGCTCCGCCGCCACCGGGACGGCGGGCGGGACGACGGCGCCGCCCGTCACTGGGTCGCCGGCAACGACCACCCCAACGGCGAGTACGTGAAGACGAGCCGGTCGCTCTGCACGCGGATCGTCCGGCTGGGCGATTTGCCTCGGCTCGGGGATGGGCGTAGTGTTTCCTAGTCGCTCGGCAGGGAGCACCGGACACGCATCGGCGCGGACGGTCCCGGGGCGGCCAATCCCTTGAAACATCACTTCCGGTTCGTGCCGGGTCGCGTCTCGACGCGGGCCGGGCGTATTTTGGTGTGCGCGTTTAAATGGGTTGCGGCCGATTCGCTTTTCGGAGCGGGGATCGGCTAGAGTTTGAAACGTCGGACGGGACATCAACTCCCGGAAGACACCAGCGAATTGGATGAACGAAGCGCCGGAAACGGCACGGAGAACGTCTGATAGGCTGGGAACACGGAAGAACGAAGCGCCCGGAGGGCCCGCTGGAAGGCGGTCCGAAGGAAGTGTCCGTTCCTTGAGAACTCAACAGCGTGCCAAAAGTCAACGCCAGAT
>NZ_JBSGFD010000234.1:0-11899 GCF_053603215.1 Kitasatospora sp. NPDC004240
GTCCTGCCGCCGGCCACGCCCGCGGCCCCGGCCGCACCCGCCGCCCCGGCCGCGCCCGCCGCCGTCCCGCCCACCAAGCCCAATGGGGGGAACTGAGCCATGCGCCTCGCCCGCATCCCCGTCGCCGCCGTCCTCGTCCTGCTCGGCCTGGTCCTCCAGGTCAGCGTCCTCGGCCGGCTCCAACTGCCCGGCGCCACCCCCGACGTGCTGCTGCTCGTGGTGGTCGGCCTCGCCCTGGTGTACGGACCCACCGGCGGCTGCGTCGTCGGCTTCGCCGCCGGACTGCTCGCCGACCTCGCCCCGCCCTCCGATCACGCCATCGGCCGCTACGCCCTGGTGCTCTGCCTGATGGGGTACGCGGCCGGGCTGCTGCGCCCCGAGCACGGCCGCCAGCGCTCGGTGACCAGCGCCCTGGTGGTGGTCGCCGGCGCCGCGATCGCCTCCACCCTGCTGTACGCGATGGTCGGCGCCCTGGTCGGCGACACCGCCGCCCGCCACGTCGGTCTCGGCAACCTGGTGCTCAGCGCCCTGCTGTACGACCTGCTGCTCGCGCCCTTCGTGGTGCCGCTGGTGATGTGGGTCGGCCGGCGCTTCGGCAAGGGCCCGGTGGAGGCGGCCGAGGGCGGCGACGACGGCGGCTCCGGCCTCGGCACGCTGGCCCGCTACCGCACCACCCGGGAGGCGTCGGCCGGCCCGACGTACCGCAAGCGGCGCGGCCTCGGCCTCGCCAAGCGCCCGTAGCGGCACCCCGGCGACGGGCGCGCCCCCGGCCCGTACCCCCTGACAACCCGCAACCCCCGCACCCTGGAGCGCGCGAGACGTGAGCAACATCCCCGAGACCGGCCGTACCCGGCGGGTGACGATCCGTCTGGTGGTGCTGCAGATCCTGGTGCTGTCGCTGCTCGCCACCCTCGGCGGGCGGCTGTGGTACCTGCAGATCCGCAGCGGCAACGAGTACACCGCGAAGGCGACCGGCAACCACATCCGCGAGGTGGTGGAGCCGGCCGTGCGCGGCGAGATCCTGGACGCCTCCGGCCGCATCCTGGCCGGCAACGAGACCAAACTGGTGGTCTCCGTCAGCCGGACCTCCCTGATGCAGCAGAAGGACAAGGGCAAGGCGGTGCTGACCCGGCTCGCCGAGGTGCTCGGCATGCCGGCCAAGGACGTCCAGGAGAAGGTCCGGCTCTGCGACCCCAAGACGCCGCAGCCCTGCTGGAACGGCTCGCCCTACCAGCCGATCCCGGTCACCAAGGAGGCGACCACCCAGCAGGCGATGCAGATAATGGAACGCCGCGAGGACTTCCCCGGCGTCACCGCCCAGCCCACCGCCGTGCGCCACTACACCGGCGCCGAGGGCGCCAACGCGGCGCAGGTGCTCGGCTACCTCTCGCCGGTCACCGACGAGGAGGTCTCCAAGACCGCCGACAAGACCGGCCTGGAGCGCTACCTGCCGGCCGACCAGATCGGCCGGGCCGGCCTGGAGTCGGTGTACGACCGCGACCTGCGCGGCACCACCGGCGTCACCAAGCTGGAGGTGGACAACCTCGGCCGGGTCATCGGCACCGCCGGCGCCGTCCCCCCGCAGGCCGGCAACAACCTGGTGACCAGCATCGACGCCAAGGTCCAGAAGGTCGTCGAGGACAACCTCAAGCAGGCCATGGAGGACGCCCGCAAGACCTGGGACAAGAACACCAGGCGCAACTACGAGGCCGACTCCGGCGCCGCCGTGGTGATGGACGTGAAGACCGGCCGGATCATCGCGATGGCCAGCGCGCCCAACTACGACCCCAACATCTGGCAGGGCGGCATCTCCGGCAAGGACTACCAGGGGCTGACCAGCAAGGAGTCCAACTACCCGCTGCTGAACCGCGCCATACAGGGTCAGTCCGCCCCCGGCTCCACCTTCAAGGTGGTCTCCACCGCCGCCGCCGCGCAGGCCGGCTACGCGCTCAACGGCAACTACCCCTGCCCGTCGAGCCTGACCATCGGTGGCCGCGAGTTCAAGAACTTCGAGAGCCAGGGCCACGGCTCGATCACGCTGGCCCGGGCACTGGAGGTCTCCTGCGACACGGTCTTCTACGGCCTCGCCTACGACCAGTGGATGGCCGACGGCGGCATCAAGCCCAAGAAGGACGCCAAGGACTGGTTCTACAAGACCGCCCACCAGTTCGGCCTGGGCACCAAGACCGGCGTCGACCTTCCCGCCGAGGCCCCCGGCCGGGTGCCGGACCGGCAGTGGAAGCAGTCCTTCTACGACGCCAACAAGGACGCCTGGTGCAAGCAGGCGGAGAAGGGCGGCAAGGAGTACGCCGACCTGATCGCCAAGGAGAACTGCGTCGACGGCTACGTGCTGCGCGCCGGTGACGCCGTCAACTACGCGATCGGCCAGGGCGACACCCTCGTCACCCCGCTCCAGATGGCCCGCATCTACTCGGCGCTGGCCAACGGCGGCACGCTCTGGCGGCCCACCATCGGCAAGGCCGTGGTGAGCCCCAGCGGCGAGCTGATCCGCGAGATCGCCCCGCACGAGGACGGCAAGCTGCCGATCGACGCCAAGTCGCTGCAGTACATCGACCAGGCCACCGAGGGCGTCGTCTCCACCGGTACCGCCGCCTGGAAGTTCACCGGCGTCGGCTGGCCGCAGGGCAAGATCGAGCTGCACGCCAAGACCGGCACCGCGGAGGTCGAGGGCAAGCAGACCACCTCGTACCTGACCACCTACAGCCGCGACTACGCGGTCGTGATGACGATAAGCCAGGGTGGCACCGGCTCCGGCGGCTCGGGTGACTCGATCCGCCGGATCTACCAGGCGCTGTACGGCGTCGACGACAAGGGCAACATCGACGGCGGCAAGGCGCTGCTGCCCAAGCCGCAGGCCGAGCTGCCGAAATTCAACCCGGACGGCACCGCGGTCATCAAGCCGGCCGCGTTCACCGGCGACCCGGGCGTCGACGGCTCCGCGCCGCGGGTGTTCCTGGACCCCGCGCAGCCGGTCGGCGACCTGACCGTCCTCATCGCGGCCGACGCCGCGCTGGAGCCCAACCGGGGCACCGGAAGGAGCCGGGCATGAGCACCTACGGCTCGTACCGCCAGCTGCGGCTCGCACCGCAGCGCAGCGGGGTCTCCAAGGCGCTGGCCAAGGACTCCCCGATCTGGCGGATGGACTGGATACTGCTGCTCGCCGCGCTGGTCCTGTCGCTGGGCAGCTCGCTGCTGGTCTGGTCGGCGACCCGGGGCCGGGACAACCTGACCCACGGCGACCCGCAGTACTTCCTGTACCGGCACCTGACCAACCTGATGATCGGGCTGGTGCTGTGCGCGGTGGTGATCGCCATAGGGAACCGGCGCTTCCGCACGGTGGTGCCGTTCCTCTACATCGCCGTGATCCTGATGCTGGGGGTCACCCTCAGCCCGCTCGGCTCGACCATCAACGGGCAGCACTCCTGGATCCAGTTCGGCGGCGGCTTCTCCATCCAGCCGGCCGAGTTCGCCAAGCTTGCGATCGTGCTCGGCATGGCCGTGGTGCTCTCCGCACAGGTGGACGCGGGGGAGCGGGAGTTCCCGCCGCACCGGGCGGTGATGCGGGCCCTGGTCTGGGCGACCCTGCCGATGGCCGTCGTGATGCTGATGCCGGACGCCGGCTCGGTCATGGTGATGGCCGTCATCGTGCTCGGCATCCTGCTGGCCTCCGGCGCGGCCAACCGCTGGGTGTTCGGGCTGATCCTGGCGGGCATCGGCGGCTGCGTCGCGATCTGGAAGCTCGGGGTGCTCAGCAAGTACCAGATCGACCGCTTCGCGGCCTTCGCCAACCCGGCGCTGGACCCCTCCGGCGTCGGCTACAACACCGCGCAGGCCCGGATCGCGATCGGCTCCGGCGGGCTCACCGGCAAGGGCCTCTTCCAGGGCACCCAGACCACCGGCCAGTTCGTGCCGGAGCAGCAGACCGACTTCGTCTTCACGGTCGCCGGCGAGGAACTCGGCTTCGTGGGAGCGATGGCGATAATCCTGCTGCTCGGCGTGGTGCTCTGGCGGGCCTGCCGGATCGCCCGGCACGCCACCGACCTGTACGGCACCGTCGTCGCCGCCGGGATCGTGGCCTGGTTCGCCTTCCAGGCCTTCGAGAACATCGGGATGTGCCTGGGCATCATGCCGGTCGCCGGCATCCCGCTGCCCTTCGTCTCGTACGGAGGATCGTCGATGTTCGCCGTCTGGGTGGCCGTCGGGCTGCTCCAGGCGGTCCGCGGCCAGCGGCCGATAGCGGCCTGAGCCCTCCCGTCGGGGCCGGTCCGGGGCGTGATCCCGGGCCGGCCCCGACGCGTCGCCGGGACGGCTCAGCGCAGCACGCGGTCCGCGGCGGCCAGGGCGGCCCGCGTCTGATGGCCCACCTGCGCGTCCACCGGCACCCACCGGACACCCAGCCGGCGCAGACCCGCCAGGCACTCCTCGACCACCGCGCCGGCCCGCGCCCGGGCGGCGTCCGCGGCCGGACCGCCCGCGTCCGCCAACAGCCGCAGCAGCATCGCCGCCACCCGCAGCGGGATCCGCTCGGCGCCGATCCGCGCCGTGGTGACCCGGGCGACCGACAGCGGCTGCTCGCGCCAGTCGGCGGCCATCTCCTCCGCGAGCGCCGGACACACCCCCAGGATGAACTCGGCGGAGCGCAGCAACGGCCCGTACGCCGCACGCGCGTGCCGGGGCACGTCCGGCAGCAGCTCGGCCAGCGTCCGGCCGCGCCGCAGCAACAGCGCCGCGGCCTCCTCGACCGCCGGGCCCACCGCCGGGTGCGGACGGCCGTCGGCTACCTCGTCCACCGCCCACATCGGGGCCTCCAGCACCGCCGTCACCCCGCCGTACCGGCCGGCGTACGACCAGGTGGAATCCTCCGGCCGGTCCGGCAGCGCCTCCCGGCCGCCACCGGCGCCCGGCATCACGTACGTGCCCGGCGCGGGGCTCGCCCAGCCCAGCGCGTCGAAGGAGTCCACGTCCAACGGGATGCCCGCGGCGGCCGCGGAACGGGCGAACGGCCCGGCCAGACCCGATACCGGCCGGGTGAGCTGGACGAACGCGCCGCCGAAGTCCACCCCGTGCAGCGAGCAGTGCAGCACCGGCCGCAGCTCGTCGATCAGGCCCAGCACCGCCAGGCTCTCCGGCATCGGCTCCCGCCCCGACCCCGGCGGCGGCAGCAGCTCCGGCTGCTCCTCGAAGGCCGGCCGGAAGAAGTGCCGGTAGTGCCGCTCCAGGGTCAACGGACCCTTCAACCAACCCTCGTTCAGGGCCGCGCCGTCCGGGTCCAGACAGAGCAGCAGGTGCCAGGACACCCCCGGGCGGGGGTCGTGCTCCAGCACCCGGCCCGCCGTCCGCAGCGCCGCGGCCACGCCCACCGGCTCGTTCGGGTGCGGGCCGCCGACCGCCAGCACCGCCTGCTCGCCCCGGTCGACGGAGAGCAGGGTCAGCGGGCGCCCGGCCCGGGAACGCCCCACCTCACGCAGCCGGCACCGGCCGGGATGGCGCAGCACCAGCCGCTCGGCGGCGGCCACGGCCTGGGCGGGCGTCGGATAGCGGGCGGTGTGGCGGCGCGGCGGCGGGACGGACCCGGCCGGCCGCAGCCGGTGGCCGGTGTCGCTCATGACACTCCTGCGTCCGGGGGCCGCGGCGGGCCGGTCTGCCCGCCCACGGCCGCAACCGGGCCGGGGTGACCGGCCCGGCCGTGCGGTCAGTTGCCGATGGAGTTGCTGGCGGTGGTGGTCTCCTTCTTCTCCAACCGGCGGATCACGATCGCGGCGGGCCGCGTCAGGGGGGTCTCCTCCTGCTCGCGGGCCTCGGCGGGGAGGCCGGCGACGGTGCGGTCGTGCATGGTCAACTCCCTTGATTCGTGGGCGTACAGGGATTTCTGACGGTGCCTTGCCAGTACCGCACGGGCCGTCGGAGCATGTCAACCGTCGCAGCTACCGAGACGTCAGGAGGTGTTCACGTGGCAGGCTGGATGCGCTTACCCCGGGTCAAGCCGGAACACGCGGCCTACCGCACGACCGCGGGCCGGGTACGGATCGGCGGAGTGGTGCACGGCATCGGCGCCGAGATCGACGACCCCGGCGGCTGGGTCTGGACCCTGGTCGGACTGCTGGACGGCACCCGCGGCCCCGCCGAGGCGGTCGCCGCCACCGTACGGCGCCACCCGGACACCGGGCCCGCCGCCGTCGCCACCGCCCTCGACCAACTCGGCGACGCCGGCTTCCTGGAGGACGCCGGCGCACCGCCGCCCGCCCTCACCCGGCGCGAACAGGAGCGCTACAGCCGGGGCGCCGGCCTCTACCGCTGGCTGGACACCACCCCCCGCGCCGACCGCTGGGACGCCCAACTGCGGCTGCGCGCCGCCCGGGTCCTGGTCCTCGGCCTCGGCGGCACCGGCACCACCCTCGCCACCGCGCTCGCCGCCTCCGGCGTCGGCGCCCTGCACTGCGTCGACTTCGACACCGTCGAACTCTCCAACCTCAACCGGCAGTCGCTCTACACCGAGGCCGACCTCGGCCGCTCCAAGACCGCCGCCGCGGTCACCCGGCTGAGCGCCCTCAACTCCGACATCACCGTCACCGGCGAGGAACTGCGCGTCGACGGCGAGGACGACCTGCTCACCCTCCTCGACCGCGGCCCCCGCCCCGACCTGCTCGCCCTCTGCGCCGACCGGCCCGAACAACTGCGCCGCTGGACCAACCGCGCCTGCCTGGCCACCGGCACCCCCTGGGTGGACGGCGGCTACCGCGGCCCGCTCGCCGTCGCCGGCAGCTACCGGCCCGGCGAGGGCGCCTGCTGGGAATGCCTCCACCTGGCCGGCCGCGAGGAGCGGGACCTCGGACTGCCCCCCGGCCAGGACGAACCCGCCACCCCCCGGATGCCCTGGAACCCGGCCACCGCCGTCACCGCCGCCCTCTCCGGCGCGCTGATGGCCCACGCCGTCGTCGCCCGCCTCACCGGCGTACCGCGCCTGGCCCCCGGCGTCCGCTTCGGCCTCAACCTCGCCCTGCCCGGCGAACCCGTGCACGAGCGGACCGAACCCCGCCCCGACTGCCCCGCGTGCGGGCAGCCGTGAGCGCCCCCGGGGCGACCGTGAGCACCACCACCGCGGCGACCGTCACCGACGGCAGCCGGGTGCGGCTGCACGACCTCGTCATCCGCCCCGACGGCACCGAATGGCTGGTCGGCCGCACCGCCACCGGCGTCGTCGTCGCCCTGCCGGAGACCGGCGTACGGGCCGTCCGGCTGCTCGCCGACGGCCACCGGGTCGACGAGACCGCCCGGGCGCTCGCCGCCGCCGGCCCACCCGTCGACGTCACCGGCTTCGTCCACGAACTCGCCGCACTCGGCTTCGTCCGCACCGTCGACGGCGCCCCCGTCCCGGCCGGGCCCCCGCCCCGCCCCAGCCTCGCCCGGCTACGGCCCCGACACCTGCGCTGGGTGCTCGGCCCGCTGCCGCCCGTCCTGCTCGCCCTGCTGGTGACCGGCGCCACGGCCGCCGCCGTCCGCGAACCGGCCCTGCTGCCCGGCTACCGCGACCTGCTCTGGAACCCCAGCGGCGGACTGGTCCTCGGCAGCGTGCTCGCCGTCTCCTGGCTGCTCGTCCTGCTGCACGAACTCGGCCACCTGCTCGTCGGCCGCGCCCTCGGCCTGCCCGCCCGCCTCGGCCTCGGCACCCGGATGCAGTTCCTGGTCGCCCAGACCGACCTGAGCGGCATCGAACTCGCCCCGCGCCGCCACCGCCTCACCGGCTACCTCGCCGGCATCGCCGTCAACCTCGCGGTCGCCGCCACCGCCCTGCTCGCCGCGGCCGCGTACGGCGCCGACCACCGCCTCCCGCCCGCCCTCGCCCTGCTCTCGCTCGCCCAGATCCCCTTCCAACTGCTGGTCTTCCTGCGCACCGACGTCTACTTCGTCCTCCAGGACCTCACCCACTGCCGCGACCTGCGCGACGACGGCGCCCGCTACCTGCGCCACCTGCTGCGCCGCGCGACCCGGCGCCGGACCACGGGGGACCCGACGGCCGGGCTGCCGGCCGGGGAACGGCGGGCGGTCCGGATCCACGCCGCCGTCCTGGCCGTCGGCACGGCGGCCTCGCTGGCCCTGCTGGCCGCCGTCACCGTCCCCGCCGACCTCGCCCTGATCCGCGCCGCCGCCGGCCGGCTGGGGCCCGGGCACACCTGGCCCGAGCGGCTCGACGCGCTCCTCGTCCTCGTGCTCCTCGCCGGGACCCAGCTGCTGTGGGCCGTCACCCGCCGGCGCGGCCGCCGGGCCCGCCGGCGTCACCCGGGTGGACGCGCGGATTCGGCTACCCTTGAGGGTCACCCCTCTCAGCCGTCGCCCACCACCCCGCGAGCGGGACCGGATGCGCGCGACACCTCATCACGTCGTAAGGGTTCCTAGTACATGACTGTCGAATCGGTCTTCCCACGCCTGGAGGCCCTCCTCCCGCACGTCCAGAAGCCGATCCAGTACGTCGGCGGCGAGCTCAACTCGACCGTCAAGGACTGGGACGCCTGCGACGTCCGCTGGGCGCTGATGTACCCCGACGCCTACGAGGTCGGCCTGCCCAACCAGGGCGTCATGATCCTCTACGAGGTGCTCAACGAGCAGGAGGGCGTCCTCGCCGAGCGCACCTACAGCGTCTGGCCGGACCTGGAGGCGCTGATGCGTGAGCACGGCGTGCCCCAGTTCACCGTGGACGCCCACCGGCCCGTCCGGTCCTTCGACGTCTTCGGGCTCTCCTTCTCCACCGAGCTCGGCTACACCAACATGCTGACCGCGCTCGACCTGGCCGGCATCCCGCTGGACGCCCGCGACCGCGGCGACGACGACCCGATCGTCCTCGCCGGCGGGCACGCCGCGTTCAACCCCGAGCCGATCGCGGACTTCATCGACTGCGCGGTCGTCGGCGACGGCGAGCAGGCCGTCCTCGACATCACCGCCATCGTCCGCGCCTGGAAGGCCGAGGGCCGCCCGGGCGGGCGCGACGAGCTGCTGCTGCGCCTGGCGAGGACCGGCGGGGTGTACGTCCCCAGGTTCTACGACGTCGAGTACCTGGCCGACGGCCGGATCGGGCGCGTCGTGCCGAACGCCCCCGGCGTGCCGTGGCGGGTGTCCAAGCACACCGTCATGGACCTCGACGAGTGGCCCTACCCCAAGCAGCCGCTGGTCCCGCTCGCGGAGACCGTGCACGAGCGGATGTCCGTCGAGATCTTCCGCGGCTGCACCCGCGGCTGCCGCTTCTGCCAGGCCGGCATGATCACGCGCCCCGTGCGGGAGCGAAGCATCACCGGCATCGGCGAGATGGTCGAGCGCGGCCTCAAGGCGACCGGCTTCGAGGAGGTCGGCCTGCTGTCGCTGTCCAGCGCCGACCACACCGAGATCGGTGACATCGCCAAGGGCCTGGCCGACCGCTACACCGAGGACAAGATCGGCCTCTCGCTGCCGTCCACCCGCGTCGACGCCTTCAACATCGACCTCGCCAACGAGCTGAGCCGCAACGGCCGCCGCTCGGGCCTCACCTTCGCCCCCGAGGGCGGCAGCGAGCGCATGCGCAAGGTGATCAACAAGATGGTGTCGGAGGAGGACCTCATCCGCACCGTCGCCACCGCCTACGGCAACGGCTGGCGCCAGGTGAAGCTGTACTTCATGTGCGGCCTGCCCACCGAGACCGACGAGGACGTGCTCCAGATCGGCGAGATGGCGAAGAACGTCATCCAGAAGGGCCGCGAGGTCACCGGCCAGAACGACATCCGCTGCACCGTCTCCATCGGCGGGTTCGTGCCCAAGCCGCACACCCCGTTCCAGTGGGCGCCGCAGCTGTCCGCCGAGGCCACCGACGCCCGCCTGGCCAAGCTGCGCGACTCCATCCGCGGCGACCGCAAGTACGGCAAGAACATCGGCTACCGCTACCACGACGGCAAGCCCGGCATCGTCGAGGGCCTGCTCTCCCGCGGCGACCGCCGGATCGGCGCGGTCATCCGCGCCGTCTACGAGGACGGCGGCCGCTTCGACGGCTGGCGCGAGCACTTCTCGTACGACCGCTGGATGGCCTCCGCCGAGAAGGGCCTCGCCGGCACCGGCGTCGACGTCGACTGGTACACCACCCGCGAGCGCACCTACGAGGAGGTGCTGCCCTGGGACCACCTGGACAGCGGCCTCGACAAGGACTGGCTCTGGGAGGACTGGCAGGACGCCCTGGAGGAGGTCGAGGTCGACGACTGCCGCTGGACCCCGTGCTTCGACTGCGGGGTGTGCCCGCAGCTCGACCTCGACATCCAGATCGGCCCCACCGGCAAGAAGCTGCTGCCGCTGACGGTCGTCAACAAGTAGCGCCGGTTCATCGCGGTCCCCGGCCGGGATTTCCCGGGCGGGGGCCGGTGTGGTCGGGGGGTTGACCAGGGGCGGAGCGAGGGGGGTGCGGGGGCGCGTACCCTTTGAGGTGACAGAGTCCGGACAGTGGCGGGAATCGGCCGCGCCGGACGGGGACAACTGACTAAGGACTGAGCGACCCTGGCACGCCGTACGCCCGACGGTCCGCCGCCCGCGCCGACGGTGCAGCGGATCCGTCTCCGCTACACCAAGCGCGGCCGGCTCCGCTTCACCAGCCACCGCGACTTCCAGCGCGCCTTCGAGCGCGCACTGCGCCGCTCGGCCGTCCCGATGGCCTACTCGGCCGGCTTCACCCCGCACCCCAAGGTGTCGTACGCCAACGCCGCCCCCACCGGGGTGGCGAGCGAGGCGGAGTACCTGGAGATCGGCCTGGCGCAGGCCCGCGACCCGGAACGGCTGCGCGAGCAGCTGGACGAGTCGCTGCCGACCGGCCTGGACATCATCGACGCGGTCGAGGTCCGCACCCCGAACTTCGTGGAGCGCCTGGAGGCCTCCGAGTGGCAGGTGCGGCTGGACGGCGTCGGCCCGGAGGAGGCGGCCCGCGCGGTCGGCGTCTTCCTGGCCGAGGAACGCGTCGAGGTCGAACGCCTGACCAAGAACGGCATCCGGGTCTTCGACGCGCGCGGCGCGGTCGCGGCCCTGGAAATCGTCGAGTCGCAGGTCGACGGTGGTGCGGACACCCCCGCCGAGGGGCCCCGCGATGTTCGGACCGGCCGTCCCTGTGCGATACTGCGCCTGGTAGTACGACACGCCACACCCGCCGTACGACCCGACGACGTATTGTCCGGTCTCCGTGCGACGGCCGACCTGGCGCCGCCGGTCCCCGCAGAGGTGACCAGGCTGGCGCAGGGGCCGCTCGACGAGGAGTCCGGCACGGTGACCGACCCGCTGGCGCTCGACCGCGCCGCGGCCCCCGCCGGCCCTGTGGCGGCCGGCGAGCCGCGCGCAACCGCGTCCGCCTAGCGGGAGGAGAGGCCGGGTCCAGGACCACTGGACCTGATCGCCCTCCGGGCCCCCGCGGCTCCCCAGGGGAGCGAGCGTCGTCGAAGCACAGGCCGGCCTCTTGTGGCCCGCCGACCAGGACGGTCGGCGGGCCCGAGGACCCCGTCCGGGAGCCACCCGGGGTTGGGGGACGGCGCAGCTTGGGAAAACCTCAGAAGACTGGGCGAACCAGAAGACTTTCGACACCCCGCCGAGCGCGGGGCGCCGAGCGAGACTACGAGCCCCTGTGCGGCCTCGCGTCCGCGCGGCGGCACCGTGAAAGGGTTCGGCCCGAGCATCGTCAGCGATGCCGGCCGGCCACCGGTGCCCCGCCGTGCCCGGATGCGGAGCCCGGGGGCCTGACGGGAGATCCACCCGCATGCTCGATAACACCGATCCGCAGCAGAATGCGGCTCCGGACCAGAACGAATCCGCCGTGACCGGCGGCGAGAACGTGTCGGCCGCGCCGCCGCGCCGCCGCCGTCGCGCGGTGTCCCGCCCCGCGGGCACC
>NZ_JBSGFD010000235.1:0-11879 GCF_053603215.1 Kitasatospora sp. NPDC004240
AGCCCGGCCGGGCTCCGGCCGGCGGTCCGGGCCGGGGGCGGGGCGGCGGTCCGGGCCGGGGGCGGGGCGGCGGTCGGCAGATCCGCTCGGACCGGGTTGGGCAGCACCGTCTCTCCAGATGGCTCGGCAGCAGGCAACCGGCACAGCGTAGGCGAGCGGATACCGTACGCGACCGGTTCCCGGCCGACGGCCACCCGGACGAGCGACAGCCGCCACCCGGACGCTGACGCCACCGGCCCAACGGCGGGCGCTTCCCGGGGTGGGCGAGCGTGTGCGGTGCGCGAGCACGTGCGGTGCGCGGGCGGGCGCGTGCGGTACGTGGGCGGGCGCGTGCGGTGCGCGGGCATGCGAAGAGGCCCGGAGCGGAGAGCTCCGGGCCTCTTCGTGGCCGTCGCCGGGACAGGCCCCGGTCCGGGGATCAGTCCAGGTAGTCGCGCAGCACCTGGGAACGCGACGGGTGGCGCAGCTTCGACATGGTCTTGGACTCGATCTGGCGGATGCGCTCACGGGTGACCCCGTACACCTTGCCGATCTCGTCCAGGGTCTTCGGCTGACCGTCCGTCAGGCCGAAGCGCATCGAGACCACGCCCGCCTCGCGCTCGGACAGGGTGTCCAGCACCGAGTGCAGCTGCTCCTGGAGCAGGGTGAAGGAGACCGCGTCGGCCGGGACGACCGCCTCGGAGTCCTCGATCAGGTCACCGAACTCGCTGTCGCCGTCCTCGCCCAGCGGGGTGTGCAGCGAGATGGGCTCACGGCCGTACTTCTGGACCTCGATGACCTTCTCGGGGGTCATGTCGAGTTCCTTGGCCAGCTCCTCCGGGGTGGGCTCCCGGCCCAGGTCCTGGAGCATCTGGCGCTGGACGCGGGCCAGCTTGTTGATGACCTCGACCATGTGCACCGGGATGCGGATGGTGCGGGCCTGGTCGGCCATGGCGCGGGTGATCGCCTGGCGGATCCACCACGTGGCGTAGGTGGAGAACTTGTAGCCCTTGGTGTAGTCGAACTTCTCGACCGCACGGATCAGACCCAGGTTGCCCTCCTGGATCAGGTCCAGGAAGAGCATGCCGCGGCCGGTGTAGCGCTTGGCCAGCGAGACCACCAGGCGGAGGTTGGCCTCCAGCAGGTGGTTCTTGGCGCGGCGGCCGTCCTCGGCGATGATCTCCAGCTCGCGCTTGAGCTTGGGGGCCAGCTTGTCGGCGGCCGAGAGCTTGTCCTCGGCGAACAGGCCGGCCTCGATGCGCTTGGCGAGCTCGACCTCCTGCTCGGCGTTGAGCAGCGGGACCTTGCCGATCTGCTTCAGGTAGTCCTTGACCGGGTCGGCGGTGGCACCGGCGACCGCGACCTGCTGCGCGGGCGCGTCGTCCTCGTCGTCGTCGGAGAGGACGAAGCCCTCCGACTCCTCCTCCGGAGCGGTCTCGCCCTCGGCGGCGGGCTTGTCGCCGGGCAGGGCCACGTCCTCGAGCAGCTCCTCCTCGCCGAGCAGCTCCTCGTCGCCCTTGGCCCCCTTGGCGGTGGCGGTCTTCTTGGCGGCGGTCTTCTTGGCCGGGGCCGCGGTCTTCTTGGCCGCGGCCTTCTTCGCCGGGGCTGCGGCCTTCTTCGCCGGGGCCGCCTTCGCCTCGACGACGGTGACCGACGCCTCGGCCGGGACCTCGGCGGACACCGTGGGAACCGGCGCCGTCACGGCGGCCGCGACCGCCGGGGCGGCGACGGGCGCGCCGGGCGCGATGCGCACCGGGGGCTTGGTCGGGGCGGACGGGGTCCGGGTGGTGACCGCCTTGGTGGCGGTGCGCTTGGTGGGACTCTTGGCCGCGACGCTCTTGCGCTTGGCGCCGGCCGGCTCGGCCGCGCTCACCATGAGGTCCACGCCCTCCTCAATCAGCACCTGATTGAGGCTGCGCATGACGTTCTTCCACTTGGTCACCGGGATCTGGTCCGCCTCGAAGGCCTGACGCACGTCATCACCGGCGATCTGCCCCTGGGCCTTGCCCCGCTCGATGAGCGCCAGCAGTGCCGCGGACTCGGCGATCTCGGGGGGGAGCGAACGGGATGTGCTGGCCGACACGAACAACCTCTCGGACGATGAGTGGACTCCGAACCCGTACCGGCCGCCCGAGCGGGCGGGGAAGGAAATCGCGCGTCGGACGCGCGGTGTCGATTCCGACCGACTCGGGCTTGGGGACTGGGTTTGCAGGACGGCAGCAGCGCCGCAGACCAACACAGCATTCTGGCATGTTGGGGTATTCCGGAGCTGCTTCCGCTCCGTACACATCGCTGCTACCCGTCAAGTGTTACGCATGGCGTTCGTGTCGCGGGTCACACCGGATCCGTCACTGGGGACACATCCGTCATCACGCGCCACACGAGGCCTCCCATCCATCATCCCGTACCGCGGCCGAAACCGGCGGGGCGCTCGTCGGGCGGCCGCTCGCGGGCCCCGGACCGCGCCGTACCGGGGCCGCCCGAGGTCGGGCACCGGGGGTCGCCGGGTGCGGTGCGGCCCTCCGGCTGCGCCGCGCTGGGGCGGGGTCGGCCGGAGGGCGGTGGCACGGCGGGCGGCGCACGGCGGGCGGTGACGCGCCATGCGATGGCACGGCGGGCGGTGGCACGGCGGGCGGCGCGGCGGGTGGGGCCGCGGGCGGGGTCGGCGGTCGGTGCGGCGGTGCGGCCGTCCCGCCCGGGTCCGCCCGGACGTCACGCGGCGCGGCTCAGTGCTCCCGCGGGCCGGGCACCGACGGCTCGATCTCGGGGTGGACGGTCAGCAGCGCCCGCATCGCGGCCTCACCCGCGGTGCCGTCACCGGTACCGAGCGCGTCCACCAGCCGGGCGTGCAGGCTGACCGAGGCCTCCGACGGCCGCTCGCAGGCGGTGGCCGGGCCGCCGGAGACCTGCAGCGCGCAGGAGACGATGCCGGACAGGTGCTCCAGCATCCGGTTGCCCGCGATCTGCAGGACCAGCACGTGGAGCTCGGCGTCGGCCCGCGAGTAGGTGGAGAGGTCGGCCTGGGCGGCGGCGTGGCCCATGATCTCGGTCAGCTCGACCAGCCGCCGCTGGACGTCCTCCCGGCCGTGGCCGGCCGCGAGGCGGGCCGCCAGCGGCTCGATCGCCCAGCGCAGCTCGAACAGCTCCCGGCGCTGCTCGTCCCGCTGCGGGCCGAAGGCGCGCCACTCGATGATGTCGGGGTCCAGCAGGTTCCAGTCGCCGACCGGGCGGACCCGGGTACCGACGTTCGGCCGGGCGCTGACCAGGCCCTTGGCCTCCAGCACCCGCAGCGACTCACGGACGACGGTGCGGGAGACCTCGAAGCGCTGGCCGATCTCCTCGGGGACCAGCGGGCGGTCGGCACCGAGGTCGCCGGAGACGATCATCTGGCCGAGCTGCTGGACGAGCTGGCCGTGCAGTCCGCGGCCGCGGCTGCTGGTGGTCTTGCGGCCGACCCGGGCGAGGTCGGACTCGGCGCCCTCCCAGCGGGGCGCCGGCGGGATCGGCCGGTCGGCGTAGGAGAAGCGGTCCAGGTCGCCGGGGCCGGTGCCGTGGATGGCGCCGTCGGCGGGGCGGGCGGTGGTCATGGTGGGGTGCGCAAGGGTACTCACAGGTCCTTTGTCGGCGATCGGCGGGCGCAGCTTGAGAATTCTCGTGAAAAGCACACGAAAGGGTGATCGGCCGTGACTGGATAATTGACTTCTTATCAGGAAGAACCGCGCAATCCGGTCACAGCTGTTCGATCTTGACGAACCCTCGGTGGGCGCACGGCCCGCACGGCCCCCGCCCTCGGCGCCCGGAGGGGCGCCGGAGAGCCGGGGGGACCTCGGCGAACCGGGAGCGCCGGAGGCCAGGGGGCCCTGTGACGAGCCGACCTGACGGACCGTCGAGTGTCCGGCCCGTCCGGGTGCGGCCCCGCTCAGAGGCAGCGCCGGCGGGTCTGGACCAGCAGGCAGGCCAGCAGCAGGACCAGCGCCGGCGCGGTCATCGCCGCCAGCAGAACGGGATCGCTCAGCGCACTACCACCGTCCGGCCCGCCCGCAACCCCGCGGTCCCCGCCGTACACCCAGGCGTACGCCCACTCCAGGCCTGACTGGAAGGGCAGCAGCTCGGCCGCCCGGGCCGGCCAGGCGGCACCGGCCTGCCGCAGCGTCAACGCCACCCCGGTCTCCAGCAGCGGCGGCAGCGCGCACAGCAGCAGCACCCCGGCCGCGGCGCTGCGGGTCAGCGCGGCGGTCAGCACGCCCGTCCAACCCGCCACCACGACCAGCAGGACGAACGCCAGCAGCGCCGCGGGCGCCCCGTGCGCGGCCCCGAGGGCCAGCGGCGCGAACGCCTCCGGCAGATCGGCGAACCCGGACCGGCCGACCGCCGCGAACGCGTCGGCCACCTGCGGCGCGAGCGTCGCCGGCTCCAGCCGGGCCGTCACCGGCGCGGCCGGCGACAGCGCGAGGTGCGCGGCCACCGCGTCCACGGCCAGCGTGACCACCGCCAGCACCCCGGCCACCGCGCCGGTCACCACCAGCTTGGCCAGCAGCAGCCGCACCCGCCGCAGGTACGGGACCTGGGAGGCCGCCAGGCCGCGGTACCGCACCTCGTGCCCGTACGAGAGCACCCCGAGCGCCCCGGCCCCGAGCGCGGCGAACGGCAGCGGGATCAGCGGTACGGCCGCCGTCAGCAGTCGTACGCCCGCCGCGCCGCCCACCGCCCCGTCGGGGGTCTGCCGGGCCAGCACGGCGGCGACGGCGGCGTCGCAGAGCAGGACGGCGCCGAGGAGGAGCCAGGTCGAACGCAGGCCGCGCAGGCGTCGCAGCTCGTAGGCCAGTACACGCACGGTTCACTCGCTCCGGTGGTCAGGGGTCATGGGGGTCGCGGGGGTCGAAGGGGCTGTGGGGGCCGCCGGGGTGGTGTGGGGGTTCGCACCGAGGTGGCGCAGGCGGACGGTGTCGGCGTTCAGCGGCCCCTCGCCGGGGGCTCCCCCGGGGCGCCCGCCGCGGTCGGCGGGGACCGTGGGCGCCGTGAGGTCGCTGCGGTCCGGGGTGCCGCGTTCCGTGGTGCTGCGGTCCGTGGTGCCGCGGCCGTCACGACCACCGCGGAAGAGGCGTTTCACCGCGACGGTCGGCGCAGCGTCGAGGAGGCCGGAACGGTCCGTCGGCCCCGGTGTGCGCTCGCCGGGCGGCGCGGCCGAGGGGGCGGGCACGGCCGCGGGCGCCGTCGGCCCGGCGGGCGCCGAGGCGCTCCGGAGCCGGACCTGACCGGAGCGGCCCGAGGCGACGGGCAGGGCGGCACGGGGTGCGGGCTGCTCGACCACCCGGTCGGCCAGCTCGTGGAGGAGGATGCCGTGGCGGTAGGCCAGTTCGCCGATCTCGGTCCGGCCGATCCCGGCCACCGCGAGGCTCGCCCCGCCGTCACGCCGCACCTGGGCCCCCTGGGTCACCAGCAGGTCGGCCAGTCGGGCCATCTGCGGGCCGCGCACCGCGACCTCCGGGCTGAGCCTGGTGCGGCGGAACTCCGTCACCGGCTGGTCGGCCACCGGCCGGCCCCGGTCGAGGGTGACGACCCGGTCGGCCAGCTGTGCGGCCTCCTGCGGGGTGCGGGTGGTCACCAGCACCGTCCCGCCCGCGACCGCGAACGAGCGCAGGAAGGAGTGGAACCACTCGACGTTGCGCGGCGAGAGACCCTCGGTCGGGGCGTCCAGCAGCAGGGACCTCGGCTCGCCGAGCAGCGCGGCGGCGAGGGCCAGCCGCCGGTGCATGCCGGGCGAGAAGGCGCGCAGCCGCTGCTCTGCCACGGCCGCCAGTCGGGTCTGCTCCAGCAGTTCGTCGACCCGCCGGGCCGGCACGCCGACCGCCGCCGCCAGCATCCGCAGGTGCGCGCGGGCCCGCCGGCCGGGGTGGCCGGCGGTCATGCCGCCCGGCGTCCCGGTCCCCGCACCCGCCGCCGTGTCCGCGGCCGTGCCCGCCTCGGCGAGCAGGACGCCGACCTCCCGTTCCGGGCGGCGCAGGCGGCGGTAGGTGCGACCGCCGAAGAGCGTGACGCCCTGGCCGCGTTCGAGCTCGACCATCATCCGCACGGCCGTGGTCTTGCCCGCGTCCTCCGGGCCCAGCAGGGCCGTGACCATGCCGGGCCGGGCGTCGAAGGTCAGGTCGAGCAGCGCCGGCGGAGCGCCCCTGCGGTGAACCTTGGTCAGTCCGGTGATCTGGATCATCGCTGGCTGCTCCCATGCCCTCCGGCCGACCCGGTCCGCGCGCTGCGGTGTCGTCGGCACACTCGGCCTCACCCCCCGCGCCAGCACACTAGGGGCCGATGAGGAGGATTCCGGGCATTACGGAAGCGGCGCGGGGCCGCTGCCCGCACACCTCACCCGATCAGGGGACAATCCGATCCTGCGACCCGGCCCGTGACGGTCCGGGCCGCACCTGCGGGGCAGCCGCGCCGGTCAGGACTCCGGGCGCAGCATGGGCGGGTTGAGCAGGGTGGCGCCGCCGGCCGTGAACAGCTTGGCCGGGCGGCCTCCCTGACGGGTCGTCGTGCCGCCGGAGGGCAGCAGGAAGCCCGGGGTACCGGTGACCTTCCGGTGGAAGTTCCGGGGGTCCAGGGCCACGCCCCACACCGCCTCGTACACCCGGCGGAGCTCGCCGACGGTGAACTCGGTCGGGCAGAAGGCCGTCGCCAGCGAGGAGTACTCGATCTTGGACCTGGCCCGCTCCACCCCGTCGGCCAGGATCAGCCCGTGGTCGAAGGCGAGCGGGACGCCGTCGACGGGCGCCTGCCCGAGCAGCTCGCCCACCGGCGCCCAACGCGCGCCGCTGGCATCGCCGCCCGCGCGGGGCGTGGGCAGGTCGGGCGCCAGCACCAGGTACGCCACGCTGACCACCCGCATCCGGGGGTCGCGCTGCGGGTGCCCGTAGGTCGCGAGCTGCTCCAGGTGGGCGCCGGCGGTGCCGGTGCCGGCCGGGCCGTGGCCCACGGTGGGGTGACCGGCCCCGGGCGCGGGGACGGCGTGACCCGTCTCGACGTGGCCGGGCGTCGAGTGCGCGCGCAGCCCGGTCTCCTCGGCCAGCTCCCGGGAGGCGGCCTCGGCGAGGCCCTCGTCCGGGCGGACGAAGCCTCCGGGCAGTGCCCAGTAGCCCTGGAAGGGCGGCTCGCCCCGTCGCACCAGCAGGGCGCACAGCGCGTGGTCCCGCACCGTCAGCACCACCAGGTCGACCGTGACAGCGAACGGGGGGAAGGCCGACGGGTCATAGCGAGACATGGCGACGATCATAGTCGTCTCTCTGACGATAAGCACAGGCCTGAGCGGATCCCCGCCGATCCCCCGCGAACGGGAGGCGGCGGGGCCCGCGCGCCGGGCCCACAGGCCCGGGGCGCCACAGGCCCGAGGCCGCCGACCGCCGCCATGACGCGGCCCGACCCGGCCCGGCGGCCCTGCACGGCACGGCGCGGCCCGGCCCGACGGATCTCAGCGGGCGACCAGCTGCAACTCGGCGGGCGCCTCCTCCACCATCGCGACGCCGATCCGGCTCACCCGGACGGAGAACGGCTCGCCCGCGACCCGCAGCCCCGTCAGCTGCAGTTCGCCGAGCGGCGCGGTGCCGGCCGGACGCACCAGGACCCGACCACCGGGCACGTCGGGGCGCACCCCGACGAGCGCGAACACCGCGTGCACCGCCCCGGCCGCCGAGACCGCCGCCGGACGGCAGGCGGCCGGGTGCGGGACCGGCGGGCAGCCGGGGGTGCGCTGCTCCCCCGCGTACATCTCGGGGAGCCGCCCTTCGAAGTGCGCGGCCGCGCCGAGCAGGCCCTCCATCAGCGTGCCGGCCTCGTTCTCGTACCCGGCCGCGACCAGGCCGTCGACCGCGAGGGCCGTCTCGTGGACGCGGACGGCACCGCTGCGGTGGCCGAGCGGGTTGAACCGGGCGGACTTGGCACTGAGCGTGCGCAGGCCCCAGCCGCTGTCCAGCTCCGGGGCGACCAGCCGCTGGGCGAGCAGCCGGGTCTGCTCGCGGTCCAGCAGGCCCTCGTGCCGTCCGCCCTCCTCGGTCAGCCCGGAGTCCAGCAGGTGGACGAGGGAGGAGGCCACCGCCGGCAGCTGCTGACCGCCGGGGGCCAGGGCCGCGACGGGACGTCCGCCGGAGAGGTCGTCGATCCAGAACCGTTCCCGGAACCGGCCGCGCAGCTCGGCCGCCCACTCCCGCCACTCCCGCGCGCCGGGCCGGCCGAACGCGTTCAGGAGCTCGGCGCCCTGGAGGGCGGCCCGGTGGGCCTGGGCCTGGACCTCGGCGCGGGCCGCGACCGGGTGGGCGGACCGTTCCTCCGCCGGGCGGCCGAGGTCCGTGACGAAGCCGTCCACGAGTCCGCCGCGCAGCGCTCCCAGCGCCCGCTCGGCGGCGGGGAGCAGCTCCGCGACCTCCGGCCGGGGCAGGCCCCAGCGCCAGGCCTCGGCCAGCACCGTGATGAACAGCAGGGTGGCCTCGGTGGCCGTGCAGGTGGGCGGCAGCTCGGGGCCGGCGTGCCGGAGCGCGCCGGGCAGCAGCCCCTCGACCCGCTGCGCCTGACCGGCGGGGGCCTGGCCGGCCGTGGCCGCCTGGTGCTGACGGCGGGCCAGGGCCCGCAGAGTCCCGGCGGCCAGGCGGGTGCCGAGCGGCAGGGTCATCCGGGCGGCCCAGAGCGCGTCGGCCGGGGCGAGTCCGAAGCGCCAGGGGGCCCCGGAGGCCGGGTACAGGTCGGTGGGCCGGTCCGGGTCGGCGAACAGCAGCCCGCCGAGGGCCTCCAGGGAACGGGTCACCACCAGCTCGGCCCGCGGGTCGTCGCTGCGGACCTCGGGCTCGGCCCACGGCAGCGGGACGCCGGGGCCGCGCCCGCCGGGGGGCCGGGGGGCCGGGGTGGTGGTCTCCAGTTCGGTGCGCAGCTCGACGGACCAGCGGGCGCCGGGCTGCACCTCGAGGTCCCAGCGCAGTACTCCGGCGCCGGCGAGGACGGCGTGCGGGGACGGCTTGGCGATGACGGTGGCGCTGTGGCCCTGTCCGCTCCAGCGCAGTCCGGCGGACTGCACCTGGCCGGGCAGGTCCGGTGAGCGGTGGCCCGCGGCGATCTCGCCGACCGGGCCGAGGTCGGTGCCGACCGCCAGCTCCAGCGGCAGCCTGGCGGGCCGGCTGCCGTTGTTGCGGACCGTGATCGTCTCCAGGCCGTCGGCGTGCCTCAGCCGTTCCACGGTGAGCGCCGGATCGGGGTCGAGGTCGCCCGGGAGCCGGACCGCGCCCAGGAAGCGGGCCTCGGCGGCGGTGGTCAGGGTGCCCTGGAGGGGCAGCGGCTCCGTACCGCCCAGGCGCAGCTCCATCCGGGCCAGTACGCGGACCCCGGATCGGTAGAAGCCGTGCAGCCCGTGTCCGCGCAGCTGGCCGTCCGGGCCGGAGGCCGCCATCGCGGGCGCGTTGACGCAGAGCACCGCGTGGTGGACGGCGGCGGGCTGCGGGCGCGGCGGGGCCGCCGGCCTGGACTGGCCCGGAGGTGTGCCGGGGGCGGTGCCCGCCGGGGTCTGGTCGGGTCTTGCGACCGGTCTCGGCGCGCCGCCGAGTACGGTCTCGGCCGGCATGGCCTGTGGTGGCCTCATGGCGGTCACCGGGCTCTCCTCCCCTCGGCGGTCCGGTGGCCGGTGGGGCCGGTGGGCCGCGAGCGTGATCGTTCGCGTGTCGTCGTCGCCGGGCCGGCGGAATCACCCGTCGGTCGGCTGCCGTTCCCGGTCGTACCCGTCGCCGGGTCGTGCCGTGCGGCGCCCGTACCGCTCCGGTACCGGCCCCGCCGTGGCGTCGGGCACCCCTTCGTGCCCGGCACCGTCCCCGTTCCGCCCGGCAGCGCGCTGCCCGGCGCCGTACCGCCCGTCCTGCCGTGTGCCGTGCCCGGCCCACGCCGTTCCCGCCGTGCCGTTCGGGCGCCCCGCCCGGTGGTGCCACCGCCTGTTTCGAGGCGGTGCCGGACGGTGGTCGCCGGGGCCCCGGTCGGGGGCGGCCGTCCCGGGGACCGGGCACGGCGCCGGCCGTGGTCCGGCGGGCCGTGCGGCCGTCGGTCGTACGGCCCGTCAGCCGTACCGACCGTGCGGCCGTGCCGACCCGGTCGGCCGTACGGGTCGGTCCGGGGCTGCCGGCAGGCCGACGGAAGCGCCGGCTCCCCGGCTGCTCCAGGGGTTGAACGCCTCTGACCCTTCGCAGGTAACGCCGCACCGCCCGCACCGGACCGACTCGTCCGGGCCCGTGGCAGGGCCACACCCCCGTACGACCAGCCGTCACGGTGTCGTTCCCGGCCGAACGGCACTCGGGCCGCGTCCGCCGGCCGGAGCTCCCCCGCTCCGGCCGAAGGGCCCTGATCCGCCGGTCGTGGGCCACGACCGTCGAACCCCGCGCCCGACCGCCGCCAGGATACGGTGCGAGGGGCGCGGCGCCCGCACCGGCAACACCGTGGACGGCGACGTGACCGCTGTGACCAGCAGAAACCGAGGAGTTGTATGTCCACCGCCAGCCGGCTGCCCGGGATTGTCACGACCGATCACGTCTTCCAACTGCCGCTCGACCACTCCTCTCCGCAGGGTGAGCAGATCGAGGTGTACGCCCGCGAGGTGGTGGCGTCCGGCCGGGAGAGTGAGGACCTGCCCTGGCTGCTGTTCCTCCAGGGCGGCCCCGGCGGCAAGGCCGGCCGACCGCTCGGCCGCGACACCTGGCTGGTGCGCGCCCTCGACGACTACCGGGTGCTGCTGCTCGACCAGCGCGGCACCGGGCGGTCCACGCCCGCCAACCGGCAGACGCTGGCCCGCCGGGGCGGGCCGCAGGAGCAGGCGGACTACCTGGCGCACTTCCGCGCGGACTCGATCGTGCGCGACGCCGAGCTGATCCGCCGCCGGCTGGTCGGCGACCGGCGGTGGAGCGTGCTCGGCCAGAGCTTCGGCGGGTTCTGCACCCTCACCTACCTCTCGATCGCCCCGCAGGGACTGTGCGAGGCCTTCATCACCGGCGGTCTGGCGGGCCTGCGCAGCTCGGCCGACGACGTCTACCGCGCCGCCTACCCCCGGGTGGTCCGCAAGAACGAGGGGCACTACGAGCGCTACCCGCACGACGTCGCCGCGGTGCGGCGGATCGCCGCGCACCTGGCCGCGTCGCCCGCGCGGCTCCCGGACGGCGGACTGCTGACCGTCGAGGCGTTCCAGGGCCTGGGCATGCTGCTGGGCAGCGGCTCCGGCTCGGACGTCCTGCACTACCTGCTGGAGGAGGCCTGGGTCGAGGGCGTCGAGGGCCCCGAGCTCTCCGACACCTTCCTCGCCGGGGTACAGGCGAGGCTCTCGTTCGCCGAGGGCCCGCTGTACGCGGTGCTCCACGAGTCGATCTACGGCCAGCGGTCGGTCGACCCGGCCGGGACGGCCTGGTCGGCGGAGCGCGTGCGCAAGGAGTTCCCGCAGTTCGACGCCGAGGCGGCCCTGGAGTCGGGCGCCCCGGTGCTGTTCACCGGCGAGATGATCTACCCCGCCCTGTTCGAAACGGACCCGACGCTGCGCCCGCTGAAGGAGACCGCGGAGCTGCTCGCCGCCCGCACGGACTGGCCGGACCTGTACGACCCGGCGAAGCTCGCCGGGAACGAGGTGCCGGTGGTGGCGGCGGTCTACCACGACGACATGTACGTCGACACCGCCGACTCGCTGGCCACCGCGCGCGGCGTGCGCGGCCTGCGGGTCTGGGTCACCAACGAGTGGGAGCACGACGGTCTGCGGGTGAGCGGCGGCAAGGTCCTGGACCGCCTGATCGCGATGGTGCGCGGGGAGGCCTAGACGAGTAGTTCCGAAGTCGGCTGGCTTTGCTGGTTCTGCTCCGGACACGCAGGAAGGGTGTCCAGCATTCGGGTTGTGACGACCGAAG
>NZ_JBSGFD010000236.1:0-11833 GCF_053603215.1 Kitasatospora sp. NPDC004240
CGGCCAGGGCGGCGAAGGCGGGCTTGCGGACGCGCACGGTGTGTTCCTCCGGGTGGGTGGTGCTGTCGGGTGCTCGGTGCGAGCGGGTTTCCGAAAAGCAGGACCGCCTTCGCGGACGAACCGTTCCGCCCGGGCCGCCCCCAGGACAGTGCTGTGACATGTACGTTCGGAAACCACCCGCGCCATCACCACCTTCCCGCACCCCACCCCACCGCTGACCTGCGCGAACACCGGTTCCACCATGCCACCGCACCCCCGCCGACACCGCCACCACTCCCGGGACGGACCCGTGACCCGAACGGCCTTGACCACGGACTATCGGGCATCAACTCCTCCGAGCCGGTGGAGAACTGACCGAGCCTCCGTTGCCACCCGGTCGCCGTGGACCTGCCGCCGCCATCTACATCCGCGTCCGGCTCCGTCTCCAGCGCCAAGCCATCGCCGACGTCGACGTCAGCGCAGCCGGAAGCCCTGCAGAGTCGAACCCGGCGGGGCTTCCGGTGTTTGCAGGATATTTCACCTATTCAGGTCCGGTGCCCATTTCAATCCTCTGGATCACCGGATTATCGGCCAGTGCGGGATTTTCGCTGATTAGCCCTGCATGGGCGGCCGAATGAAATCATACAGCTCTGGTAGCAGTTCACCACTTGGGGCGATTGCTTGCTCTTCCCTCCTTGAAGAGCTAATTGATACCATCTTGCCCGCCTGGCGAACGCTAATGACCTCCTCGCTCTCCGTGAAGCCGAATGTGGCGTCTTCTCCCTGAGAGATGCGATCGCTGATGCCGCAGAGGGAAAGCGTCAGATCGAAGAGGGTGGCAAATCTTCCCTTGGGGATGATCGCGACGCCATTCACGACCAGCTCGACGTTGACGCCGAAGTGCTTGTACCGGAGGTCGATCTCCGGGGCAGCCGCGGGGTCTCCCTGCGCCGCGGCCTCCCAGCTCCTCCGCCAGGGTGATCCCGGCTCCGGGACGGGGAAGGAAAGGCTGATCATCGATCTCCTTGCGAGTGTAGCTGTCAACCGCCGATGCGATCACCGAGCAACAGCCGCAGACGAATCGAGGTCGACACCTGATGTTGATCTGCTGACGCAGGGAATTCCGGGTCATGCCCCTCCGGCGCGGCGGGCGAGATTCTCCTTGATTTTTTCGCACGACCGCTTGGAACGCTCCAGCCAGGCGTCCACGTCTGACGCCAGCGATGGGATCCTGTTCTTCACGGATTCAGCCAGTTCGGACATCTCTTCCCACGACTCTGCCAGGAGGGCCTCGTCCAGGCCCATCGCCACGGCAACTCGAAACTCGTCGCCCGAATCCAGCCACTTCCTTCCGGTCTTGAAGATCTTCCCGTCTTCGTCGTCGAGGATCCAGGAAAGCGAGAGGATCTGTTCGGAGAGGTAGCCGGGTGGCAAGTTCCTGGCCCGGTGATCAGCTAGATAGTTGAGGACATCCTCGATATCCACTGTTGCAGCTTCCTGTAGGGGCAGCGAACCCGAATTCGCCGTACATCGACGCCTGGCTTCGGCTCGGGTGAGGTCAGGCCGTGGTGGCGGAGGCGCGGGCGTCCTCCAGCTCGGCCACGAGGCGTTCGATCCGTTTGACGGGCCGCGTCCGGAGGCTGTAGCTACCGGCCATCGGCAGCTGGTCGACGCCGCCGGAGACGAGGACCAGTTCGGCCGTGTGGGAGGAGAAGAGCTCCCCACCGCTGACGTACCTCACCTCCCGGATCTCCGGCCAGGAGTAGGACCGCGACCTGAGCAGCCCCGTGTACCTGAGGCCCGCCGGCCCGAAGGACACCCGGAACAACGGGACACGGACCACCAGGACCAGCCCCGGAACGCCCATCAGGACGATCGGTATGAGGTCGTCGAGCCTCGTGGACCAGAAAACGCCCGCAACCGCGGTGAGCAGGAGAAGGAGCCCGGCTGGCAGGTACACCAGCACCCACGGATTACGTCTGCTGCGCACGGTTCCCCCACGTCAAGGTCGCAGGCCGGGCCCGTACGACCACTCGGAGCCAATGTAGAAGATCGAACAGTCCGATGAGAACGCCGGGACCCGCCTGAGCGGAGAAAGGCCCGGTGCCGGTCCGTCCGGGACAGGCTTCAGAGCCCGCCCCGGACGGTCAGGAAGTGCAGCACGGTGAAGACCGGGTAGGCCGTCAGGGAGATCCGGTTGACGAGCAGGTCCGGGTGGCCGAGCGGGCGGGGGCGGGATTCGCGGGGGCGGAGCTGCGGGTGGCGGGCGGCATGGCGGACACCGGTGGCGAGGGCGGCGGTGTCGAACCCCTGGACGCCGAACCAGGAGGCGACCCGGCCGCCGAACTCCAGGGTGTCGGCGTTGCGGACGGTGATGGACAGGCAGCCGCCCTTGGCCGTGGCGGCGGTGATCTCCTCCCACCCGCACGGCGACGGGAGAGTCCGGTGGCCACCGTCGCGCCGTCACGGTCGATCGCGGCCTGCCAGCCGAGCCGGGCGGTGGCACCGACCGCCGATGAACAGGGGCTGCAGCAGCCCACCCCACCAGCCGGACTCGTCGCGCAGCACCCCATTCTGACGCGGCAGGTTACCTTTCACACGGTGGCAGCCCGTCCAGCGGGTGTCACCGATAGCGGGGGCAACACCTTCTCGGCGGCCGAGGAGAGGCAGCGCGCGTTGGAGCACGGGCAGTGCCGGATCGGAGAACGGCGCGCCGTAGCGGCTGTTGTGCCCTCACAGACTGCGCCGCCCGGCAGGGCGTTGTCGATGGTGCGCGTTATGGCGGCCGCGGTCCTCAGCGATGCCAAAGCCGGTGAACCTGATCGGGAGCCTTCGTCGCGGTTTGGTCACTTCTGTGCCGGCAGGGTGCTTCGACGTTGGAGAGTGCTGCCGACATGAGTGATCTGACTGCCGCGCACCGTGGTTACGAGTACCAGGACAACTGCACCCGCCTCCAGAAGGCCAAGGCGACCTGGAACCCTACGAACGTCTTCCACCACGCCCGGTCGGTCACCCTGCCGTCCTGACCGATCACGCAGAGACATGTCGACCATCCGGTAAGCGGATGATATCGGGATGAAAGGGCGTGGGTGAAGAGGCCTCGGTGGCCACTCGGCACGAGCCAGGGTGGCCTGCCGAGTGCCATCGTGAGGGTGGCTCAGGGTTCGCACGCAGCGGGTCGGGCTCTCGGGTGTGTGCGTGTTTGTGAGGGTGCACTCGGGTCGATGCTGACCTTTTGCCGAGCTCGTCTGATGGTCGATCAGTCGAGCTCGGCGCCGGCGGCAACCGGGCGCTGAACTCGGTCCTGCAGGTCATCGCCATCGTCCAGATCCGCGACGGTGGCCGCGGGCAGGAGTACTACCAGCGCAAGATCGCCGAGGGGAAGACCCCGTCCGAGGCCCGCCGGGCCCTGAAGCGACGCCTGTCCAACGTGGTCTACCGGATCATGAAACGCGACCATCGCGCCCAACTTGCCGCAGCGGCTTGACACATAGAGGCGCTATGAAGTCACAAGCGCCCGTCCGGCCGCGTGCGTGGTGGCGCCACCGATGAGCCGACAAATCCCAAACAGGACAGTCGAGACGTCAGTCAGCGGAGGGGTCGGACCCACCGGTAGCGTCACCAAGAACATCATCACTGTCAGCCGAGTCCGTTCTTGTGGACGACGCCGCCCTTGACGATGAGACGCAGGTTGCGTTCGGGGTCGGCGAGGACGGACAGGTCGGTGGTGGGGTCGCCGTCGACGACCAGGAGGTCGGCCCAGGCTCCGGGTGCGACGACCCCGAGTGGTGCCGCGCGGTACGGGTCGCGGCGGCCGGACAGGCGGAACAGTTCGGCGTTGCCGGAGGTGGCCGTCCTGAGGGCATCGACCGGGCCGAGGTGGGTGCCGAGGCGGACGAGCATCTCGTTCTGCCGGTAGGCCTTTCCGGGGGCGAGCACCAGGTCGGTGCCGAAGGCCAGTCGCACGCCGTGTTCCCGAGCCCAGGCGAAGGTGCGGGCGACGCCTTCGCACACCTCGCGGTTCTTGCGGTCGCTGTCCGGGGAGTCGTAGTGGTGGTCGTCGACCTCGAACGGCTGGGTGCTCAGCCACACGCCCTTCTCCGCGAGGTGGCGGACGGTGTCCTCGTCGATGAGGTGCCCGTGCTCGATGCAGCGCACCCCGGCCTCCACCGCGCGACGGACGCCTTCGGAGGTGTAGACGTGCACGCTCACGTAGGTGCCCCAGTCGGAGGCCGCGGCGACGGCGGCCTCCAGTTCCGCGGTGGTGAACTGCAGCACGTCCAGCGGGTCGTACTCGGAGATGACGCCGCCGCCGGCCATCAGCTTGATCTGCGTCGCGCCCTTCTTGAGCTGCTCGCGCACGGCCGCGAGCACGCGCTCGGGTCCGTCGGCCACCCTGGTGAAGCCGATCTGTTCGGATCGGGCCGGCGGCCCGCCCAGGGCGGTCGGGGCGTCGTGGACCGTTCCGAAGTCGCCGTGGCCGGCGGTCTGGGAGACGGCCGCCTGGCTCGGGTAGATCCGCGGGCCGGGGAACAGGCCACGGTCGAGGACCCGCCGCAGGGGCTCGGTGTCGCCGGCCATGTCCCGCACCGTGGTGAAGCCGCGCATCAGCATGTCGCGGGCCGCGGCGAGGGCCTGGTAGTAGACGGTGCCGGTCGGTGCGAGCTGCAGGTCCGCCATGGTGCCGCCGATCGCGAACAGGTGGACGTGCGCGTCGGTGAGGCCCGGGATGAGCGTCCGGCCTCCGCCGTCGAGCACCGCTGTCCCTCGGGGGGCGTTGCGCGGGAGGGGGCGGCCCAGCACCACGTCCGCGATCGTGTCCCCCTCGATGCGGACGTGCCCCGGCACCGCCTCCCCGCCGATCCCGTCGAAGACGCGCACGTTCGCCACGAGCAGGCCGGCACCGGAGTCGTCGACAACCATGCCGCCATCCTCGACCGGCTGCGGCACCGCGGCCAGATCGGGCACCCGAACGGCGGAGCGGCGACGTCCCTTCCGAGGCGCTGTACGGGGCTACGCGGTCGGGCAGGGAGGTGATGACCCACGGTCCTCCGGCGCTGCACGGCGCGTTGTCGAACGGTTTCGGGGTGAGGGCCAGGGGAGACGGGGAATGAAGAGGACGGGGGCAGTTGTCGGATGCTTCTGTCACGGAGGGCCGATGCGCCGGGACGGTCGGGTGGCGAATACCCTGCTCGCGCTGCTGAGCCGTGACTGGGCGGGACTGCCGGTCGCGCTGCTGGTGGCCGGGGTGGGCGGCGTACTGATCGCGCTCGGTACCACGTGGGCGGTGGCCATCGGTGCTGCGACGGTGGCTGCCGGTGCGCTGCTGCTGGTCGGGGCCGTTCGGCACCTCGTCCTGGTGGCCCGCGAGAGACGGCGGAATCCGCCGCCGGGGCGGCTGGTCGACGTGGGTGGTCACCGGATGCACGTTCTCGCCGAGGGAGAGGCCGACGGCGGGCCCACGGTGGTCTGGATGCCCGGGGGGCACGCCCCCGGCGAGGAGTTACAGGAGCTGCACACGATGCTGGCGGCCCGGACCCGTTCGGTGCTGGTCGACCGCTTCGGTTCGGGGTGGAGTGATACCGGGCCCTTCCCCCGGACGACGGCCGTGGAGGCGGAGGAACTGCTGGCGGCGCTGGAGGGGGCGGGTGAGCGGGGCCCCTTCGTGCTCGTCGGTCATTCGTTCGGCGGATTGCTGGTCGCGAACGTGGCCAGGCGCCGGCCGGATCTGGTGGCCGGGCTCGTGCTGCTGGATCCGACGCCCTTGGAGGTGATCGCCTTCGCGCCGCCCAACCGGCAGCTCACGGGGATGCGCCGCGGCTTCCTGCTGTCGTCGCTGAGGTACCTGTTCGGCGCACACCGTGGCCCCGGTGGCCGGACGGGGCCGGGCTGCGCCGCCGCGTCCGTCTTCGCCGAGCTGTCGCCGTCCGGGTTGGCGAGGGCGGGCTGGGAGACCGTGGTGTACGACGGGGATCTCGGGGACCTGCCGTTGGTGCTGGTGATACCACGGGATCTCATCGGCGGTGAGGCGGTGCTGGCCGGTGCCCGGGACCCGGTCGAGGCCGAGCGGATCAGCCGCTTCTACCTCCGGACCAGGGTCCGGTACCTGGCGGCGTCGACGGCGTCCCGGCTGGTGCACACACCGGACGGGACGGGCCACGACTTCCCGCACGAGGCGCCCGGCTTCGTGGTCGGGGTGGTCGGGGACCTGGCGGGGGAGTTGCGTGTGATCAGCCCATGACCGTCCGCGCGGAGTCCGCCCGGACCGGGCGCCGGCGGGAGAAGGATCCCAGGTCGACGACGTTGCCGGTGTGGTCGCAGCGGTACCGGACCGGGTCGCCGTCGTGGTCGTGGCCGGACTCGACCGCGTCGATCAGGGTCGCGAGGAAGCGGCCCACCAGCGGGGCGTTCTTGAACTGGTTGCCGCTGGTGCCCATGGCGACGTAGTAGCCGTCGAGGGCGGTGCGGTCGTAGACCGGGGTCCAGTCGTCGGCCACGTCGTACACCCCGGCGGTCCCGAGCGGCCGGTTGGGGACGCCGATCGCCGGGAATCGGCGAGCGGCCCGGGTCACCTGGGTGCGGAAGCGGTGGGCGGTGGGGCGGGGGTCGGCGTCGTCCGGGTCGTCGATCCACTCGGGCCGGTCGCAGTCCGGCTGGGTGCCGCCGACGAGGAGGTGGCCACCGGGGGCCGCGCGCAGGTAGGTGCCGAGGTCGAGGTCGGCGACCACGGGGCCGGGGCCGCCGTCGTGGACGCTCGGTGCGGAGACCTGGTGGACCTCCTCGCGCAGCGGGCGCACGCCGATCGTGAAGTCGCCGCCGACCCCCGCCAGCCGGTTGAGGCCGCCCGACCACGGTCCGGCGGCGTTGACCACGAGCGGCGCGGCGATCCGTGCGCCGTCCGCGAGGACGATGCCCGTCACCCGGCCCGCGTCGCGTTCGACGGCCGTCACGGTCCGGTGGAACAGGAAGCGCGCGCCCAGCCCGACCGCCGTGTCCGCGAGGTTCTGGGCGGCGAGCTGCGGGTCGTCGACGAACCCGGCGTCCGGGGTGTACAGGGCGCCGAGCTCACCGGCCGGGCCGGCGAAGAAGGCCTCGTCGTCCACCGGTTTCGGTGGCCAGTACCGGCCGGGGTCGATCCCCGGGAGGCGCCTGCGCAGGGTCGGGCCGTCCCACCGCTCGTACGGGACCCCGGCACGGTCGAACAGGGCGGTGACCTCGGACGGTGCGACCGCGGGGGAGTCCAGCAGCACGGCGCCGGTGCGGTGGAAGCCGGCGAGCGGGCTGCGGCCGGTGACCCGCAGGTGGTCGGGCCAGGACGTCCAGAGGTGCTGCGCCTCCCAGGCCGTGGCGACGCCGTCGAAGGTGGAGTAGTTGAACCGGATGATCGCGCTGGAGGCGCCGGTGGAGCCGTGGCCCGCGGCACCCGCCTTGTCCACGACGACCACCTGCCGCCCGGTGCGAGCGAGTTCCAGGGCGATGGCGGAGCCGATCACCCCGGCGCCGACCACCACCGCCTCGGACCGGTCGAGGGGCATCAGGACCTCCGGGAGGGCAGTCGGGGGACGGAAGAGAGCAGCGTCCGGGTGTACGGGTGCTGCGGGGTGCGCAGCAGGGTTGCGGTGGGGGCGGTTTCGACGATCCGGCCGTGCCGCATGACCGCCACCGTGTCGGAGACGTGGCAGACCGCCGGCAGGTTGTGGCCGATGAACAGCATGGAGAGGCCGAGCCGCCGCTGGAGTCCGCGGATCGTGTTGAGGACGGCGGCCTGCACCGAGACGTCGAGCGCCGAGGTGATCTCGTCGGCGATCAGCACGGCGGGTTCGACGGCCAGGGCGCGGGCGATGACGACGCGCTGGCGCTGGCCGCCGGACAGCCGGCTCGGCAGGCGGTCGGCGAGCAGGGGGTCCAGGCCGACGAGGCCGAGCAGCTCGGTGACGCGGGCGGCGCGTGCGGGCCGGTCGAGCCGGTGGAAGACGGTGGCGGCCTCGACGAGCGTCCGGCGGACCGTCATCCGGGGGTCCAGCGCGGTGTCCGGGTCCTGGAGGACGATCTGGACCCGGCGGCCGAGCCGGCGCCGGTCGCGGACGGTGCGGAGGCGGACCTCCTGGCCGTCGATCTGGACCCGGCCGGCGTGGACGGGGACGAGGCCGACGATCGCCCGGGCCAGGCTCGACTTCCCGGAGCCGGACTCGCCCACGAGCCCGAGCGTGGTGCCGGACGGGATCTCCAGCGAGACGCCGTCCACGGCGGCGACGGGGCCGGAGCGGCCGGGGTGGCGGACGGTCAGGTCGGTCACCTGAAGAGTCGTCATGGTGTGACCACCGTCGCCGGGTCAGCCGTGACCGGTACCGGGTACCAGCACGAGACCCGGTGGTCGGCGTCGAGGTCCTCCAGGGGCGGTGCCTGCTCGGCGCAGCGGTCCCGGCGGCGCGGGCAGCGGGGCTCGAACGGGCACCCCGGCGGGGGCGCGAGCGGGTTGGGCGGCGCGCCCCCCACCGTCGGCAGCGGCCGGTCGCGGTCGGCGGCGAGGTCGGGGACCGATGCGACCAGGGCCCGGGTGTAGGGATGCCGGGTGCCGTCGGCGAGGCGGTCGGCCGGCAGGGTCTCGACGATGGTGCCCGCGTACATCACCAGGACCCGTTCGCAGAACTCGCCCACGAGCGCGACGTCGTGGCTGATGAACAGGACCGCGGCGGAGGTGTCCCGGCGGATCTCGGACAGCAGCCGGGTGATCTTCCGCTGGACGGTGACGTCGAGCGCGGTGGTCGGCTCGTCGGCGATGATCAGCCCTGGCCGCGTCATCAGCCCCGACGCGATCATCACCCGTTGGCGCTGGCCGCCGGAGAGCTGATGGGGGCGTGAGCCCAGCAGCGCCGGAGGGAGCCCGACGCGGCGCAGGGCGTCGGAGGCCTCCGACGTGGCCTGTGCGCGGCCGGCGCCGCGATGGGCCCGGACGGTCTCGGTGAGCTGGGTGGCCACTCGCAGGGACGGGTTGAGTGCCGAGGCCGGGTTCTGGAAGATCACCGCCAGGCCCGTCGCGAGATGGCGGTCCCGATCCCTCGGGGTCATGGCGGAGAGGTCGGCGCCGAGCAGACGGAGGGTGCGTCGGGACACCCGGGCACCCTCCGGGAGCAGGTCGGCGATGGCGAGCGCGGTGAGCGACTTGCCCGAACCCGACTCGCCGACGAGCCCGACGATCTCGCCCGGCCGCAGCGAGAGGCTCACACCGCGTACCGGCCGGATCATGCCGGCCGGGGTGGGGAGTTCCACGCCGAGGTCCTCGACCTGGAGTACCAGGCCGTCCTCGGCGGGCCCTCCCCCGGCGCCCCCGGCCTGGCGGCCGGGAGGTGCCCCCGTCGGCCGGGGGGAGAGTGGTGGCGCGGGCGTGTGCGGCGCCGGGTCACGCCGGGCGATGCCGCCGGCCAGGACCTCGCCGAGCAGTTGGAAGGTCAGGGCCGAGTAGAGGATGGCCAGGCCCGGGGCGAGGGCGGGCAAGGGCTCGGCGTAGATGCGGTCGAGGCCCTGGTTGAGCAGCTGACCCCAGTCGTAGTCGGGCGGCTGGACACCCAGTCCGAGGAAGCTCAGGCCGGCGAGCGCGACGAGGGCGGTGCCCGCCGCCGTGGTCGCGCTCAGCAGCAGCGGCTCGGCGATGTTCGGCAGGACGTGCCGCCACAGCAGTCGGTGCCGGCGCAGGCCGAGGACCCGGGCCGCGGCCAGGTGATCGGTGCCGGCCACGCCGGCCGCGAGGGTCTGGGCGAGCCGGGCGAATCCGGGGACGCCCGCGACGGCGAGGGCGAGGACCGCCCCGCCGGGGCCCGCGCCGAACACGACCGCGAGGAACATCGCGACCAGGAGCGCGGGGAAGGCGAGCAGGAGGCTGATCAGCCCGGCGAGCAGCCGGCGGGCGCGGAGGCCGAGCAGGGCGGTGGACGCCCCGAGGAGCACCCCCGCGGTCGCGCCCAGCAGGACGGCCGTCAGCGCGAGGAGCAGGGAGGGCCGGGTGGCGGTCAGGATCCGGGCGAGCAGGTCCCGCCCGAGGTTGTCGGTGCCGAACGGGTGTGCCGCGGAGGGGCCTTGGAGCACCGCGGAGGTGTCCGGAAGGTCGGCCGACGTGCCCCGGAGCAACGGGCCGACCACGGCGAGCACGACCAGCGACGTCAGCATGGCCGTCGTGACCCAGACCATGGGTGAGCGCCGGCGGCCGGGTGCAAGGGGCATGGTCAGATCTCCCGGATCGTCGAACGGGGGTCGAGCACGGCCAGCAGCACGTCGACCAGCAGGCCGACGAGCAGCACGGTCGTGCCCAGCACCAGCACCATCGCCTGGACCATCGGGTAGTCCTGCGTGACCACGGATTGCGCCATGGCCGAACCGATGCCGGGCCAGGCGAAGACCTTCTCGACCAGCACCGTGCCGGCGATCAGGGCGGGCAGCAGGCTTCCGGCGACGGTGAGTACGGCGATCGCCATGTTCGGCGCGGAGTGCCGCAGGTAGCGGCGTGCGGGGGACAGCCGCTTCGCCCGGGCGGTGCGCAGGTAGTCCTCGCCCAGCACCCTCAGCGCCTCCACCCGGACGATGCGCACCAGGAGGGCGGTGGGCGCGAGGGAGAGCGCGAGGACCGGCAGGACGAAGGACTCGGCGCCCGCCGAACCGGCCACCGGGAGCAGTTGGAGGCCGACGGCCAGCAGCGCGGTGAGCCCGGCGGCCAGGACGAAGTCCGGTACCCCGGTGAGGCCGGCGGTGATCGTGGTGAACGCCAGCTCGGTGCGCGGATGCCGCCCGTCGCGGGTGCGGACGGCCGCCAGCAGGCCGCCGGGCAGGGCGACGGCGAGGGTGACCAGGAAGGCGAGTCCGGCGATCTGCAGGGTGGCCGGCAGCCGGGTGCGGACCAACTCCGCGACCGGTGCCCCGGTGACCAGTGAGGTGCCGAGATCACCGTGCACGAGCCCGTCGAGGTAGTGCCGGTACTGGGACAGGAAGGGTGCGTCGAGCCCGAGGCTGTGTCGGCGGGCGGCCACCAGGGACGGGGCGGCGTCGACCCCGAGCGCGGCGCGGACCGGGTCGCCGGGGACGAGGCGGATCATCGCGAACGACGCGGTGAGCACGACGCCGAGGGAGAGGAGAAGCCGGGCGGCGCGGCGGCCGAGGAACGCCGTCCAGGGGTGCCGCAGCAGCTGGCGCACGGTCACGGCGGGTCCCCCGGTCATTGGTGGAGGCGGATGCTGGTGGGGACGATCTGGCCGCCGAAGGTCGTGGCGAAGGTGGTCCGGTGGCCGTACAGGGTGCTCCGTCCGTCGGCGATCGGCAGTGCGTCGGCCGAGCGCAGGAGTGCGGCGGCGGCCCGGTTCCAGGTGCCGCAGCCGGCCGTGTCGCTCTCCTGGAGGGCCTGGGCGACCAGCGCGTCGTACTCGGGGTTGGTCACGCCGGCGAAGTTGAGGCCCTGGGCGGGCGTGGGGCCGGAGAAGAACGGGACGAAGCCGACCGGCAGGGCGAAGCCCGGCGAGGTCCCGACCACGACGTCGAACCCGCCACTCCGGTACATGGCGTTGACGAGGGCGGGAAGGCTCTCGGTGACCAGGTCGACCTGCGCGCCGAGCGCCGTCCATTCGCGGGCCATCAGCTCGGCGACGGAGGGCAGGGTCGGGCCGAGCTCGGGGCTGGTGATCAGGCGGAGCCGGAGCGGGCGGCCGTCCTTGGCCAGCGGGCCGTCGCCGGTACGGGTCCAACCGGCGGCACGCAGCGCCGCGGCGGCGTCCTGCGCGGGCAGGTCGGCGGCGAGGTCGGCGAGCAGCACCTCGGTGACGATGCCGGGGAACCGGTTGCGCGCCGACGAGGGGCGCCCCTCGGCCTCGGC
>NZ_JBSGFD010000237.1:0-11783 GCF_053603215.1 Kitasatospora sp. NPDC004240
GGGCAGCCGATCCGGTCGCCGCCCGGGCCCCGCGGGCCGGACGCTCGGCGACCGGCGGCAGGGTGCCCTTCAGCGGGCCCCACTCGTTGGGGTCGGGCACGCCGGCCGGCTGCATCTTGCGCCGCGCCGGGCCGTCGCCGTGGTCGGACTCGCCCGGCTCCTTGGCGCCCGGCCAGGCCTTGGCGACCCGGGCCGCGAGCACGAACTCCTTGCGCAGCGGGTGCCCCTCGAAGCCGTCCGGCAGCAGCAGGGTCGCCAGGTACGGGTGGCCGGTGAAGCCGATGCCGAACATCTCGTGGGTCTCGCGCTCGTGCCAGGCGGCCCCCGCGTACACGCCGACGGCGCTCGGCAGCGCGGCGCCCTCGCGCGGCACCCGGGTGCGCAGCACCAGGTGGCGCACGCCCGGGGCGTCCACGGAGGCGAGGTGGGCGGCCACCGAGAAGCCCTCGGCGAGCTCGTCGACGGCGCTCAGCCAGTCGAAGAAGTCCAGGCCGAGGACGTCACGGGCGGCGGTCAGCGCCTCGATCCAGTGCTCGGCGGGCACGTCGACGGTGATGGTCCCGTACGCCTCGGCGCCGGTCGCCCACTCCCCGACCGACGCCGCGTACTGCTCGGCGGTGGTCACGAGACCCCTCCCTCTGCCCCCGGGGCGGACCCCGGAGCGGTCCCGGGGGCCGACGCCCCCGCAGCCGTCCCCGAGGCGGTCCCCGGCCCCGCCACCAGCGGGCGGCGCAGCGCCGCGGCGGGCGCGGTGTAGCGGCCGGGCAGCGACTCGGCGGCGATCTTCTCCTGCAGCTTGAGGATGCCCTGCAGCAGCGCCTCCGGCCGGGGCGGGCAGCCGGGCACGTAGACGTCGACCGGGATGATCTGGTCGACGCCCTTGGTGACCGAGTACGAGTCCCAGTACGGCCCGCCCGAGTTGGAGCAGGCGCCGAAGGAGATGACGTACTTCGGCTCGGGCATCTGCTCGTAGAGCCGCTTGACGGCGGGCGCCATCTTGTCGGTGACGGTCCCCGAGACGATCATCAGATCGGCCTGGCGGGGGCCCGGCGCGAACGGGATGACGCCCATCCGGATGAAGTCGTGCTTGGCCATCGAGGCCGCGATGAACTCGATCGCGCAGCAGGCGAGACCGAAGTTGAAGCACCAGAGGCTGTAGCGGCGGCCCCAGTTGAGGACCACCTTCACCGGGTCGGGCGCGAGCCGGGCCAGCGGGCCGATGCCGCGCCGCTCGACGGCCGCGCCGGGGTGCGCCGGGTCCGGGATGCCCAGCGGGACGGGCCCCCCGGGAACCCCGTGCGAGTGGTTGTGCGTCACGTCCATTCGAGAACGCCCTTCTTCCAGGCGTAGAGCAGCCCGACCGCGAGGAAACCGATGAAGACGAACATCTCGACCAGCGTCGCGGCGCCGTACCCGGCCGAGGCGAAGACCGTCGCCCACGGGAAGAGGTAGATCGCGTCGACGGCGAAGATCACGTACAGGAAGGCGTAGACGTAGTAGCGGATCTGGGTGTGCGCCCAGTCCTCGCCCACCGGGTCCACGCCGCACTCGTACGCGAGGAGCTTCTCCGGTGAGTACACCACCGGCCGCAGCAGCCGGTTGGCGGTGAACGCCACCACGACGAAGAGCACGCCGACGACGGCGAGCAGGCCCATCGCGGCGTACGCGTCGAAGTAGCCGCTGCCCGCCGCCGGGTCGGCCGCGACGGCAGCTGCCGGCTGCCCCTCCATGCGTTCGCCTCCACATCGGCTGTGTTCTCCCGCCCCTGGAGGGCGGTTCCACGGCGTTTCTTTACACGGTCATAACCATCGCCAATGCGTGAGTCTAAGTGCAGCGCTACCGTGCCCCCACACCCCGCCCGATCCGCAAGACGACCGGTGGACAGCCCGTGGACAGCCCGCGGACGGCCCGCGACCGATCGGGGGTGGGGATAACCCCCGCCCGGGAAGACGTATCACCCCCATGGCCCTGCCGTACCCGGTACCGGGAAGCTGGGACCACCAGCTCGACCGAGAGGGACGGTAGATCCAGATGAAGTCTCTGCAGCGCCGCGCCGCGGACGCCATCAGGCCGCGGGACGCCCACGGCGAACGCGCCCCGCTGTACGGCAAGCGGATGTGGAAGCAGGCCGGACGGCTGATGCTCAACCTGCCGATCGGGATCGCGGGCTTCGTCTTCACCGCCGTACTGCTGTCCACCGGGCTGGCGCTGTCGATCACCGTCATCGGCCTGCCGCTGCTGGCGCTCGGCCTGGCCGGCTGCCGCGGCCTCGGCCGGTGGACCCGCGACCGGGCCCGGTCGGTGTACGGCGTCGAGCTGCCCGAGCCCGAGCCGGTGCACCGGCGCCGGCCGGGTATCAGCGGCTACGCGATCGCGCACCTGACCGACTCGCTGAGCTGGCGCTCGGCCGTGTACAACGTGCTGCTGCTGCCCTGGGGCATCCTCAGCTTCACGGTGACCCTGGTGTGCGTGGTGGTCGGCTGGCCGGCGCTGCCGTGGGTGGTCGGCCTCCAGGGCGCGGTGGACCGGATGCTGGTCGAGGTGCTGCTCTGCGAGGGCACGCTGTCCGAGCGGGTCCGCGAGCTGGAGGACGACCGCAGCGTGGTGGTCGACACCGCCGCCGCCGACCTGCGCCGGATCGAGCGCGACCTGCACGACGGCGCCCAGGCCCGGCTGGTGGCGCTGGCGATGGACCTCGGCATGGCCAAGGAGCGGCTGCGGGAGACCGAGACCCCGGAGGACGTGGCCGCCGCCGCGAAGATGGTCGACAGCGCGCACGGCGAGGTGAAGCTGGCCCTCCAGGAACTGCGCGACCTGGCCCGCGGCATCCACCCGGCGGTGCTCACCGACCGTGGCCTGGACGCGGCGCTGTCCGCGGTGGCCGCCCGCTGCACGGTGCCCGGCGGGGTCAAGGTGCACGTGGAGCTGAAGGACGCCGGGGGGAACGTCGAGCGTCCGGACTCGGCGGTCGAGGGCATCGCCTACTTCACGGTCAGCGAGCTGCTGACCAACATCTCCAAGCACTCCGGCGCCACCTCCGCCACGGTGGACGTCTGGCGGGCCGGCGACCAGCTGATGCTGCTGGTCGCGGACGACGGCAAGGGCGGCGCGGCCCCCTACCCGGGCAGCGGCCTGGGCGGTCTGGCCGAGCGGATCCAGGCGGTGGACGGGGTCTTCCTGGTGGAGAGCCCGCAGGGCGGGCCGACCACGGTCACCGTCGAGCTGCCCTGGCGCACCCGGGTCGCCCGCCGCTGACCGGCACCCCGCACCCCGTACTCCCGCCCCCGTACCCGCCCCCGGGAAGACGGACGCCGGGCCCTCGTCGAGACGATGACGAGGGCCCGGCCGTGGTGCCCGGTGGTCCGTACGGCCCGCGGCCCTTGCGCGGTCGGCGGGCTCTCCGGACCACCGGGAGACTCTTCGGAGCTGCTTCGGACGAGCGCTGGCGAGACTTCGGACGGGCTTCGGCGAGGACCCGGACAGGCCCCTACGGCGCCCGCAGGGTGCCGAGGGTGACCTCGGCGGTGCGGCTCTGACCGTCCCGGGTGTAGGTGACGGTGACCTTGTCGCCCGGGGCGAGCGGGGCCAGCGCGGTGGTGAGGGAGATCAGCGAGTCCACCGGGGTGTCGCCGATCTTGGTGATCACGTCGCCCGACTGGAGGCCGGCCGAGGCGGCCGGTCCGCCCGCGGTGGCCGAGATGACCACCGCGCCGGCCGGGCGGTACTGGGCGTCCAGGTAGGTCCGGGCGGTGATGCCGAGCGCGGCGCGGCCGGTGTTGGTGACCTTCCCGTCCTTGATCAGCTGGTCGGCGATGCTGGTGACGGTGGCCGCCGGGATGGCGAAGCCGATGCCGGGGGCGGCGCCCCCGCTGCCCTCCGGGTCGGTGGCGGCGAGGGTGTTGATGCCGATCACCTGGCCGTCCAGGTTGACCAGCGCGCCGCCGCTGTTGCCGGGGTTGATGGCGGCCGAGGTCTGCACCATGTTGCCGATGGTGGCGCCCGGTGAGCCGCCGCCCTCCGGCTCGGTGACGGTCCGGCCGGTGGCCGAGACGATGCCCTGGGTGACGCTGCTGGACAGCCCGAGCGGGCTGCCCATGGCGAGGGTGATCTGACCGAGCTGCACCTTGCCGGAGTCGGCGAACTTGACCGGCTTGAGCCCACCCGGCGGGCTGCTCAGCCGGATCACCGCGAGGTCGGAGTCCGGGTAGCTGGCGACCAGGGTGGCGTCCAGGGCCCTGGTGCTGTTGGCGAGGGTCACCGTGAAGGTGGTGGCGGTGCCGACCACGTGGGCGTTGGTGACGATGTCGCCCTTGTCGTCGTAGACGATGCCCGAGCCGAGGCCGCCACCGGTGGTGATCTGCACGACCGAGGGCAGCACGTCGCCGATCACGCGCTGGTAGGCGTCCTGCAGCTGGTTGGGGCCGCCGGGTTGGGTGGCGGCCGCGGTGGCCCCGCCCGGGGAGGCGGTGGCCCCGCCCGGGGAGGTCGTGGCCGGGGCGGGGGAGGTGGGTGAGCCCGTCGCCGAGGAGGTCCCGTCGCCGCTGCACCCGTTCATCGAGAGCGCGGCCAGGGCCGCGACGGTGCCGGGAACGAGCAGCCGGGCTCCGAAGACCCTGGGCCCGGTGGGGCGGGGGCCGGGCGGGAGCGGACGGGTGGGTTCCTTCTTGCGGTGCACCTGGGATGCCTCCGATCACCACGCGTCAATTTTCGGCAGCATTTCACCCTTATGCCCGATTCCTTGTGCCGACTCGCCCGGACCCGCAGAGATCCCGGGCAGGCCCGCAGGGCCGGGCGTGCAGCCCGGACGGGCCCCGGAGGCACACCGCGGACGGCTCCCGGCGACCACGACCGCCACCCCTTAGGATTCGGGAATGACCTGGTTGCTCACCGGCGGCGCCGGTTACATCGGCGCACACGTGGCTCGGCAGCTCCACGACGCGGGCGAACCGGTCGCCGTCCTGGACGACCTCAGCAGCGGCGACCGCGGCCGGCTGCCGGACGGCGTCACCGTGATCGAGGGCTCGACGCTGGACCGCGCCGCCCTGGACACGGCGATCCGCGCCCACGGCGTCTGCGGCATCGTGCACTTCGCCGCCAAGAAGCAGGTCGGCGAGTCCGTCGAGCAGCCGCTGCGCTACTTCCGGGAGAACGTCACCGGCCTGCAGACCGTGCTGGAGGCGGCCGTCGGGGGCGGGGTGACGCGGTTCCTGTTCTCCTCCTCCGCCGCGGTCTACGGGATGCCGGACGTCGACCTGGTCACCGAGGCCACCCCCTGCGCGCCGATGAACCCGTACGGGGAGACCAAGCTCGCCGGTGAGTGGCTGGTCGCGGCGGTCGGCCGGGCGCACGGGCTCGCCACCGCCTCGCTGCGCTACTTCAACGTGGCCGGGTCCGCCTCGCCGGAGCTGGCGGACCCCGGCGTGTTCAACCTGGTCCCGATGGTCTTCGAGCGGATCACCGCGGGGCTGCCGCCGCGGATCTTCGGCGCCGACTACCCGACCCCGGACGGCACCTGCGTGCGCGACTTCATCCACGTCTCGGACGTGGCCTCGGCCCATGTCGCGGCCGCCCGGCGGCTGGACGCGGACCGGGACGGGAAGACCTCGCTGGTGCTCAACATCGGCCGCGGCGAGGGCGTCAGCGTCCGCGAGATGCTGGCCGTGATAAGCCGGGTGACCGGCCGGGACACCACCGCCGAGGTCACCGCGCGCCGGCCCGGCGACCCGGCCCGGGTGGTCGCCTCGGCGGAGCTGATCCACCAGGAGCTGGGCTGGACCGCCCGCCACGGCGTCGAGGAGATGGTGGCCTCCGCCTGGGAGGGCTGGTGCCTGCGCCACCCGGAGGCCCGTCGGCCCGGCGCCTGACCGCGCCCGAGAGCGCCCGACCTCACCGGCGGACGAGGACGGCGACGGGCGGCACCGGCCCACGAGGGCCGGCACCGCCCGGGACGCGACGGCCCTACTGGGCCGGTACCGCCGTGCCGTAGAAGGCGTCCAGCGCGTAGACGCAGCGGTCCTTGCTGCCGACGAACACCCGGCCGCCGACCGCCACCGGCGAGCCGGTCAGCTCGCCCTTGGTGCCGAGCTCCCAGCGCAGCTGACCGGTCGCCAGGTCCAGCGTGTGCAGCGAGTGGTCGCGGCTGCCCAGGTGGACCAGGCCGTCGGCGACCGCCGGGGAGCCGACGATCTCGCCGCGGGCCGAGTAGCGCCAGCGCTCCCGGCCGGAGCCCGCCTCGAAGGCGTACAGCACCTCGCCGCTGCCGACCAGCACCATGCCGTCGCCGACCACCACCGGTTCGGCGCCCTGGCGGCTGCCGGTGGCGGCGCGCCAGCGGTCGCGGCCGGTGGTGACGTCCAGGGCGTAGACGGTGCCCAGGTAGTCGGCCACGTAGACCGCGCCGGCGTCCAGCGCGGGCGGGGTGAACAGCACCACGGGGGCCTCGAAGCGCCAGTGCTCGGCGCCGGTGGCCGCGTCCAGCGCGTACACCCGGGTGCCGGCCGTCACGTACAGCACGCCGCCGCGCTCGACCGGGCGGGACGGCACGTCCTCGCCGACCGGCACGGACCAGCGCAGGCCGGCCCCGCGCGGGTCGACGCAGCGCAGCCGCCCGCCGCCGTAGTAGTACGCGGCGCCGGCCACCAGGGCGGGGCCGGACTGCGGGTTCTCGTAGTCCTGCTGGGCGTCGTCGGCGCGCCACAGCTCGGCGCCGGTGGCGGCCGAGCGCAGCTGCATCCCGCCGCCGCGGATGCCGCAGCAGAGCACGCCGTCGGCGGCGTCCAGCGAGTAGACCCAGCCGTCCAGCGAGTCGCGCCAGCGCTCGGTGCCGTCGGCGACGTCCACCGTGTACAGGTGCGGGCCGTCGGCGGCGTGCACCCGGCCGGCGTCCACGGCGAGCGCCCAGGCGACGTCGCGGGTCTTGTAGCGGCGCTGGCCGGAGGCGATGTCGAGGGCGTGCACCTCGAAGCTGGACACGAACAGCGTGCCGTCCGCGACCACCGGGGTGCCCCAGACGTCGTTGGACATCCGGAACCGCCACGGCCGCCAGCGCGGCGCGCGCACCGGCGCCGGGGTGGAGCGGCGGACCCAGTCGGTCTCGGCGGGCGCGCTGCCCGGCCCGGGGTGCTCGGCCCGGGGCCCCGGGCCTATCCCCACGGAGGCGCCGGGCAGCCGCACCTCGGCGCCGCCGCCCAGGGGGGCCCGGTGGCCGCGAGCGGAGATCTTCTCGGTCGCGGCCTCGGTGTCCGGCCCCGGTACGGGCGGGGCGTGCACCGGCCCGGTGCCGGGCGGCAGGTGGCGGCCGGGGTGCTGGGTGCGCGGGTCGGCCGGGCCGGGACGCTGCGGGGGCACCTGCTGCGGGCCGGCGTGACCGGAACCGTGGCCGTGGTCGGGGCCGTGGCCGGAACCGTGGCCGTGGTCGGGCCGGACGGGCGCCTGCTGAAGGGCCTGCGGCTGCTCCTGGGCGCGCATCGGCGCGGTGGGCCGGGAGAGGTCCGGCTGCGGGGCCACCGGCACGGGCGGGGTGGGCCGGCGGCCTCGCTTGCGCTCGATCAGCTCCAGCGCGTCGGGGGGCAGCCAGTCCCCGGCCTCGCCGGAGGCGTCGTCCCGGGAGAACAGGTGCGGGGCCAGCTCGGCCTGGATCTGGGCCGGGGTCGGCCGGTGCTCCGGCGCCGGGCGCATGCAGGCCCGGACCAGGTCGGCCAGCTCGGCGGGCAGGCCGGACAGGTCGGGCTGGTCGCGCAGCAGCTGGAAGACCGTCTCCACCGGGTTGGCGCCCCGGTAGGGGGCGTGGCCGGTGGCGCAGAAGACCAGCAGCGAGCCGAGCGAGAAGACGTCGCTGGCGCCGGTGACGCCGCGGCTGTCGCGGGCCTGCTCGGGCGACATGTACGCGGGGGTGCCGACCGCGACGTTGGTCATGGTCAGGCGGGTGCTGGAGACGCCGGCCGCGATGCCGAAGTCGATCACCCGCGGGCCGTCCTCGACCACCAGCACGTTGGAGGGCTTGAGGTCGCGGTGGACCAGCCCGGCGGCGTGGATGGACTGCAGCGCCTCGGCGATGCCGGCGACCAGCCAGCGCACCGCGCCCACCGGCAGCGGCCCGCACTCGCCGACCAGGTCCTCCAGCGAGGGTGCCGGGACGTACGCGGTGGCCAGCCAGGGCACCCGGGCGTCGGCGTCGGCGTCCACCACGGCCGCGGTGTAGAAGCCGCCGACCGTCTTGGCCGCGGCGATCTCGCGGGCGAAGCGGACCCGGAACAGGTCGTCCTCGGCGAGCTCGGCCCGTACGGTCTTGATGGCCACCCGGCGGCCGGCCGGGGAGCGCGCCAGATAGACCAGCCCCATCCCGCCCGCGCCGAGCCGCGCCAGCACCTCGAAGGGCCCGATCCGCCTCGGATCGTGCGCCGTCAGCTGGTCCACTCCGCTGCCACCTCCCCGTTTCCGCACCCACGACGGGATGCGTCGTAGCGATTCTCCAATGCCGCCGGGGTCATCTCCAACCTCCCCCGCCCATTGCCCGCCGGGTGGTACGGCCGGAGGGCCCCGCCGCCGGGCCGCGTCACCCCGGGGCGCGGCCGTTCCGGTGCCCGGAGCAGGGCCCGGACCAGGGCCCGGACCGGACGTTCGGACCTGGCGTTCGGGCCGGGTCGGGCCGGGTCGGGCCACCGTCCGGTCAGCGCGACGGGAACGGCCGGATTCTGACGTCCGCTCCGGCGGCGGCTTGCGCACGACACGCCCGGGAGTCCTCCACCGGCCGTCCGGATTCGTTCCGGGGCCGCCCCGGAACCCGCCCCGGATCGTCACGCTCCGTCACCCGACCAACCCTCAGCGGACTCGTCGTCACGCTGTGGGGTCATAAGCACACGGGGGGGCTACAACAAGAGCCCGTCGAGGTCCGGTGAATATCCGTCCGAAGTGGTTCAGGCCCCTATAACCGACCCCCGGGCGGAGTAATAGTCGCATCACCGAATCGCGCCAAGATCGTGCCACGGTAAGCTGACGGCATGACAGGACAAGTTCGCACCGTCGACGGTCGCGTCGCCGGGCGACGCGGACAGGAGACGCGGCAGAAGCTGCTCGACTGCCTCCGCGAGATGCTCAGCACGTCGCCGTATCGGGACGTCAAGGTCATCGACGTCGCCCGTATGGCGGGTACCTCCCCCGCGACCTTCTACCAGTACTTCCCGGATGTCGAGGGCGCTGTCCTCGAAATCGCCGAGGAAATGGCCAAGGACGCCGACACCCTCAAAGAGCTGGTGGCCGGAAAGTCCTGGGCAGGGAAGTCCGGCACGGCCACTTCGGAAGAACTGGTCGACGGATTCCTCGCCTTCTGGCGCAAGAACGACGCCATTCTCCGAGTGGTCACGCTCGGTGCCGCCGAAGGGGACAAGCGGTTCTTCAAGATCCGCATGACGGTCCTCAACGCGGTCGCCAAGCCGCTCGCGGATGCCGTCAAGGAACTCCAGGCGAAGGGTCAGGCCGACAAGTCGCTCGACGCGGCCGCCGTCGCCGGGTCTCTGGTGTCGCTGCTCGCCTCGGCGGCCGAGCACCAGAAGGCCTTCACCTCCTGGGGCGTCAAGGTCAAGGACCTCAAGCCCAACCTCGCTCCCCTGGTGTACCTGGGCGTCACCGGCAAGAAGCCGCCCAGGTAGACCGTCCCCTACTCACCCATCCGCTCCGCGCGCAGCCCCGGCCTCCTGTCCGGGGATCGACGGACGGCGGCCGTGTCCTCGGGGGAGGTCCGCCGACGTACCGCACCGCGCGCCAGACATGCCGGTGGGCGGGCACCCTGCGAAGGGTCCCGCCCACCGGCACGCGGCTTTCCGGGGGCCCTCACGGCCCCGGAAGCTCAGGGGTCAGGGGTCAGGGGCAGCGCACGACCTGGCCGGCGTACGCCAGGCCGCCGCCGAAGCCGAACAGCAGCACCGGGTCGCCGGAGGAGAGCTCGCCGCGCTCGACCAGCTTGGAGAAGGCCATCGGGATCGAGGCGGCCGAGGTGTTGCCGGACTCGATCACGTCCCGGGCGACCACCGCGTCGGGGGCGCCCAGCTTGTTGGCGATCGCGTCGATGATCCGCAGGTTCGCCTGGTGCGGCACGAAGCCCTTCAGCTCGGACGGGTCGATGCCGGCCCGCTCGCAGGTCTGCCGGGCCAGCGGGGCGATCTGCGTGGTCGCCCAGCGGAACACCGACTGACCCTGCTGGCTGATCACCGGGTCCCACCCCGTGATCACCACGGCGTCGTTCTTCTCCGGCTCCGTACCCCACACCACCGGGCCGATGCCCGGCTCCTCGCCCTCGGCCTGGGCCTCCACCACCGCGGCACCGGCGCCGTCGGCGAAGATCACGCAGGTGGAGCGGTCGGTCCAGTCCACGGTGTCCGACATCCGCTCGGCGCCGATCACCAGGGCCAGCTTCGCCGCGCCGGCGCGCAGCGCGTGGTCGGCGGTGGCCAGGGCGTACGAGAAGCCCGAGCAGACGGTGTTGATGTCGTACGCGGCGGGCGCGGGGATGCCCAGCCGGGCCGCGACGGAGGCCGCGGTGTTGGGGCTCCGCTCGACCGCGGTACAGGTGGCGACGACCACGAGGTCGACGTCCGCCGCCGAGCGGCCGCTGTTGGCCAGCGCCTTCTGGGCGGCCTCGGCGGCCATGTCGACCAGGGTCTCCTCCTGGGCGATGTGCCGGCTCCGGATCCCCACGCGGGTACGGATCCACTCGTCGTCGGTGTCGACCAGCTTCGCCAGATCGTCGTTGGTGAGGACCTTGGGGGGCTGGTAGTGACCGAGTGCCACAATGCGCGAACCGCTCATACTGCCACTCAACCCGGTTACCCGCTGGTCAGTCGGGCGTGATCGGCTACAGAGTCCGCCCCCGGAAGCTGTAGGAGGCGAACAACGACCCTTGCGGCGCCCGGGCTCCGGTGCCGCGCCGAACGCGCGTCGGGCGGACCCGCCGGGCCGGTCAGGCCGCCAGCGAGGTCGCGTCGCCCATCACGATCACCGGCTTGGCCGCCGGGTCCAGGGTGCGGATCAGCTGGGCCATCTTGTCCTCGGGTATCGAGACGCAGCCGTGGGTGGGGCCGCCGTGGTCCACGTGGATCCAGATGCCGCCGCCCTTGGTGGAGCCGCTGGGCCGGCGCGGGTCGAGCGGGGAGTTGCCCGCCACCCGGTTGTAGTTGATCGCCACGACGTAGTCGAAGGAGCCGGACAGCTGCTCGCCGGCGAAGCCCGTGCCGGACACCACGAAGAGCGGGTCCTTGTCGTACGGGAGCTTGCTGCCCGGGTCGGCCTTGCGGCCGCCCGCGTCGGTGAGCGAGAAGACGCCGATCGGGCTGCGCAGGTCGCCCTCGTTGTGGTCGGTGGTCCAGCCCTTGTAGGCGTTGTGGCCCTGCCAGGTCTCGCCGGGCTGCCAGCGGCCGTCGGCGCCGCGGGTCCAGAGGGTCACGGAGGCCTTGTTGGTGTCCTTGCCCTGGCCGGTGGCCAGCACGACCTGCTTGGTGTCCGCGGGTATCTTCGCCAGGAACGCCGGGCCGAGCCCGGGTATCCCGGCCCCGGTGACGTCCGGCCGGGCGTCGCCGCGGTCGGCCCTGGGGGCCTCGGTGTGCGTGTCGGCGGCGGCCTGCGGGGTCGTGGCCTGCGGCTGGCCGGCCTGGTCGGGCACGGCCACCGGGTCGGGGCCCGGGCCGTCGGCGGTGGTGACGCCCGGCTTGGTGGCGCCGTCCTGGCCGACGGTGTATCGCCAGTGGTGCTGCCTGAGGTGGTAAGCGTCGCGGTCGTGCGTGGTCAAGGTG